>NZ_JBHWVJ010000057.1:39421-48113 GCF_042736725.1 Streptomyces sp. NPDC060028
CGGGGCGGCTGCGGCTCATGGGCGCCACGGGACGCGGTGGTTGGACCAGAAGTCCCAGGTGGACATCATCGCCTCCCAGCCGTCCGGGAACTTCACCGTCACGCCCAGCTGGACCGGTTCCGTCGACGGGTGGTCGTCCAGCAGCTCCGCGATGCCCGTCCGGGCCACCACCACGCAGGCGTGCCGGTGCCGTGAGGCCAGGACGCACAGCCGGCCCGTCTCCAGGTGGAAGGCCGTCGCGTCGGGGCGGCCCGACAGCGGGTGCAGCACCACCGTGAGGTCGTACTCGCGGCCCTGGAGGCGGTTCGCGGTGTCCACCGTGACCCCGGTGACGCCCAGTTCCGCCAGCGCCGCGCGGACCGCCGAGGCCTGGTCACGGTGGGCGGTGCCGACGGCGATCCGGTCGGCCGTCAGCGGCAGCGGCCCCGGCGACCGCTCGTCGGAGGTCACCGCACCGCGGTCCAGGGCCCGGCGCACCACCAGGGCCACCGCCCGCACCGCCTCCGGGTCGGTCCGCGGCGTGTGCCGGGCCGGCAGCTCCAGCAGCCCCCAGCCCGACTCGGCGGCCTCGTCCAGCACCCGGTCCGGGCCCGAGCCGTCGCACTCGACCCCGAAGGTCAGCCGCCGGTCGCCCAGGTCCGTACCGCTGCGGAACTGCGTGTACGGGTAGAAGGCGCGGGAGACCAGCGGCGCGGCCGTCGCCGGGAGCCGCCACGACACCGGGAGCCGGTGCTGCGGCAACTGCGGATTGTGGGCCAGCAGCGTGGACACTGCCGACGCCGAAGGGTCGTAGGACAGTCCCGCCCACTGCTCCGCCCCGACCACGCTGAACGGGTCCAGCTGCCCCGGGTCGCCCACGAACAGGGCCCGCTCGAACAACCCGGCCACGGCCAGCAGCGCGTCCGAACGCATCTGGTACGCCTCGTCCACGATGGCGTGCTCCCAGGGCTCCACGTCCTTGACGTAGGCCCACTTCGCCGCCGTGGAGATGGTGATCGGAAGCTCCGCCAGATCCCCCGGCTTGGCGGAGAGCACCACCGAGGGCAGCTCGCGCAGGGCGGGGTCGTACGCGTCGCCGTCGCTGCTGTGCAGCCGGCCGACCTTCAGCTCCGGGTCGTTGTCGGCGAGCCGCAGCACCAGGTCGTCGACCTGCGCGTTCGTCTGCGCCACCACCATCAGCCGGCGTCCGGCCGCGGCCAGTTCCCGCGCGGCGCGGACCACGAGCGTGGACTTGCCGGCGCCGGGCGGGGAGTCGACGACCACGCCCCGCTCGGTGCCATGGAGCGTGTCGTGCAGGATGGCGGCGGTCGCCTGGGCGGCGGCCGCGCCCGGGTCGAAGGCGGTCACAGGACGTCCTCGTCGGTCACGGCGTCGGGCAGGGGGAGCGCCATCGCGTGCCCCGGCGGCCCCCCGTGGGTCCACGGGGTGTGCTCGGGGTCGGGCAGCTTCGGGCCGCCGCGCGCATCGTGCTCGAACAGGGTCCAGCACACCCGGTCGCCCTTCTCCGGCACCGAGCCCTCCAGCGGCTCGCGGCCCGCGCCCATCTTGTCGAGCACGCGCAGCACCAACTGGCCGTCCTCCTCGCGGCGTACGAACTCGAAGGCCTGCTGTCGTCCGTCCAGCGAGCGGAACACCTTCCCGCCGCCTCCGCCTCCGCCTCCGCCCCCGTCCGCGAGCGGGGGCCGGTCCTCGGTGGCCACCGTCACCAGCGGGCGCGGGCGGGGCCGCTTCGCCTCCGTCCACTCCATCACCACCTCGGTGACCTCGCCGGCGAAGGCCTCGCCCGCGTGGCGCCGGCCCGCCATGACGAGCGGATCGTCCAGCGCTTCCTGCGCGTCGAGGCGTACCTGCTCGGTCTCCCGCGTGGCCAGCTTCTGCGCCGCCGTCACCGCGTCGTCCCGGCGCGGCTGCGGCGGCTCGCCCGCGCGGACGCGGTCCCGGTGGCCGGTGAAGGACCAGCGGTCGCGGGTCCAGCGCTCCTCGGTCCGTTCGCCCGGCGGGAGGGTGCGCAGCAGGTCGACCGCCTCCCACGTCTGCCGCCAGGTGTCCCGCATCTGGTCCACGACCAGGCTCCGCACGGCCCGCTCGGCCAGGCGCGCGGCCTCGCCCCCGCGGGGCCCGCCCGCCGTCCGAGCCGCGTCGAAGCGCGCGATGGCCGGGGCCAGCAGCTTGTTGTCGAAGGCCGGGTCGGTGGCCGGACCGGCCGGCGGGTGGAGCAACTGGCCCTTCCCGTCCCGTGCGAGCTCCACCCGCAGCGCCCACTCGGCGCCGGAGGTTCCTTCGGGCGGCGCGATCCACCCCAGCAGCGCGCCGAGGTGCTGGTCCTCCAGGTTGCTCTGGCCGCTGGCCCAGTGCCGCCCGAGCAGCTCCGTGGCGGACAGCAGCATGGAGGATCCGGGCACCCGCGAACGCTCGGCGAGGTGGGTGAACCAGCGCCCCAGCAGCGGGACCTGAGTGGGCGCCGGATACGGATTGTCCGGGTCCTCCTCGGCCGTCCGCCGGAACCGCATCGACCGGCCCAGCAGGCGTACGTACTCGATGCCCGCCCGGCTCGGCACGATGATCTGCGGCGCGTCCACGCACAGCTCGGCCTCGACCTTGACCTTCTTGCCGCTCTCCGGGTCGGTCTCGGTCCGCTGGGCCGGCTCCACGACGTCCGCGTACGAGTCCAGGTACGGCACCACCTGCGCGGCCAGGTCGGCCAGGAACTCCCAGCGCAGGTCCCGGTCGCGCGGCTGCGGTATCACGAGGATCCGCGGATCGTCCCGGTCGGTGCCCAGCATCGCCCCGAGCGGAGCCCCCGCCTCGCCGGCCGTGGTCAGCGGTACGAGGACCATCGGGCGCTCGCTCAGGTGGCGGTGGCGTACGGTCGCGAGCGGCTGGGCGCGGCCCGCGCGGACCGCCTCCAGCCGGGCCAGGGTGCTCAGCAGGGACATTCGGGGGTCTCCGGGGCGTGGTGCGGGTCACGGGCGGCGGCCGTTTCCAGGGCCTCGGCGCGCAGCCGGGCGGCCCGGTGCAGTGCGACGGCGGTCGGGTCCTCGGCGGAGCCGCAGCCTGTAGCCGCCGCGAGGGCCGCCTCGACGGTGGTCAGCCCGCCCAGCTCGCCCCGTACGGACCGGCCCAGCGCGGCCGGCTCCCCGGCGGCGCGGGACCGCTCCCGGCAGTGGAAGGCCAGCTCGCAGGCGGCCAGGCACTCGGGGGCGTAGGCGGCGGCGACGGCCGACACGGCCTCGGTCAGCTCCTCGGCGGGCCGCGCCGGATCGAAGCTGAGGCCCTCGGGCAGGTCAGCGGCCAGCTCCTCGACCAGGGCGAGGCGCTCCAGCTGGCGGCGGGTCACCGAGCGCTCCCGGCGGACGTCCACGGGCGCCGCGGCCGGCACGTTGGAGAAGTCCTTGGGGCACACCAGCAGCGCCGTGTGCCCGACCTCGGCGCCGGTCAGCTTCCCGGCGGTCGTCTCCAGGGCCAGGACGTACACGGCGGCCTGGCGCGCTGCGGCGCCCACCTTCGCGGCGTCGGCGGCCCCGTCGATCATCGGGAACGACTTGATCTCCACGACGGTCCAGCGGCCGCCGGGGTGCACGACGACGGCGTCCGGCTCCAGGTACGCGGGCGTGCCCGCCACCTCCAGCGCCAGCATCGGGTGGTCGAGCAGGGTCCAGCCGCCGGCCGCGGTGGCCTCGCGCAGCGCGAGCGCGGTGCGGGCGGCCCGGCCCTCGGGCCCGGCGGCGGTCAGGTCGGGGACGTGGGCGTCCGGCCCGGGCGGCTCGGCTCCGGCGCCGAGGTGCTCGTGCACCAGGCGCAGCAGTGCGGCTCCGCCGTCGCCCTTGACCTTGGCCTCGAAGGAGTTGCCGCGCACGATGGCGAACTGCGACTGCCCGAAGGCGGCCGGTGAGCCGAGGGCCGCGGCCAGGGCGGTCTTGTCCACGCCCGCTCCGTCGAGCAGGGCGCGTCTGCCGCAGCCGGGGTTGGCGGCGAGCGCCGCCAGCGCGCGGGCGTCGAGCGGCCGCGGGGGCACGGCGGGGCCGCGCAGCTCAGCGAGCCGCTGCCGAAGCGTCGTCGTCTGCGGCGTTCTGTGCTGCGGGCCGCTGGGCGGGTAGGAGCTCACCCGCGGAAGTGTCCCATCCGCCACTGACAATCGTGGACTTACCGCGGAAACCGCCTGCTCGCGCTGCCAGCGCCCGGGCCGCGAGGTGGCCGACGCCCATCACGGCGACCCCGGCGGCCGCGTCGAGGAAGTAGTGGTTGGCCGTGCCCATGACCACGAGGGCGGTGGTGGTGGGGTAGACGACGCCGAGCGCCCGGGCCAGCGGGTGGCGGCCGTACCGCCAGAGCATGACCCCGCACCACAGGGCCCAGCCGACGTGCAGGCTCGGCATGGCGGCGAACTGGTTGGTGAAGGAGCCGAGCCCGCGCGGGGCGCTGGCCTCGCCGCCCCACCAGCCGTAGTCGCTGAACCGGGCCATCGTGTCGACGAACCCGTACGAGGTGTCGAGCAGCCGGGGCGGGCAGGTGGGCAGCAGCGTGAAGCCGACGAGCCCGAGGAGGGTGGAGAGCATCAGCCAGGTGCGGGCCGGGCGGTAGTGCCGGGGGTGGCGGCGGTAGAGCCACACGAGCACGGCCGGGGTGACCAGGTAGTGCAGCGAGGCGTAGATGAAGTCGGCGGGTATGCCCAGCGAGCCGTGGTGGGTGAAGAGCCGGTTGAGGGGTCGTTCGAAGTCGATCCGCAGGAGTTCCTCGGCGCGCAGGATCGCCAGGCCGTGCTCGACCGCGAGCCCCGCGTCGCCCCGGGCGAGGAGTCTGCCGCCCGTGTACGCGCCGTAGACGAGTCCCAGGAGCAGCAGTTCGGCCCACCATCGCGGGGGCTGACGCCGATTAGTCATACAGCGTAAGACGTGCGTAAGGCGGGGGAGGTTGCCCTGCGTTCATGTGATGGATGATGGATGGACGACGTAATCGCTCCAAAGGCGATCAAAGTCGTGCAGCCTGCGCACACTCATGCAAACCCCATGGACCGGGAGAAACTCATATGGCCCCCCGCATCCTCCTGGCCCGCCACGGCCAGACGGCGTGGTCCCAGCTCGGCAAGCACACCGGACGCACGGACGTGCCCCTGCTGGAGGAGGGCAAGCGGGGCGCGAAGCTGCTCGGCGAGCGCCTGGCCCGCGATCCGTGGCAGGGCCTGCGCGGCCTGGAGGTCCGCACCAGCCCGCTCGTGCGCGCGAGCGAGAGCTGCGACCTGGCCGGCTTCGGACTGCAGGCCGAAGCCTGGGACACCCTGATGGAGTGGGACTACGGCGACTACGAGGGCATGACCCCGGCCGAGATCCAGGCGGTCCGGCCCGGCTGGCTGATCTGGCGCGACGGGGTCCCGGGCGGCGAGTCCGTCGCCGACGTCTCGGCCCGCGCGGACGAGGTGGTCACCTGGGCCCGCTCGGCGGAGCGCGACGTCCTGGTCTTCGCCCACGGCCACATCCTGCGCACCCTGGCCGCGCGCTGGCTCGGCTTCGACGCCTCCTTCGGCGCCCGCATCCGCCTGGACCCGACCTCCCTGTCGGTCCTGGGCTGGGCGTACGGGGCCCCGGCGCTGGAGCGCTGGAACGACACGGGGCACCTGGACGGCTAGTGCTGCGACCGGAAAGGTTCACCGGGGCGCGGCGCCCGTCAGGCGGAGGCGTGGCGGGTGAGGAACGCGCCCACGCGCGGGGAGCGCTGGTGGGGGACCAGGGTGCGGGCGGTCGATGCCAGCATGGACCGGATCCGCGTGGACTGGACCTCGGCGAGCAGGTCCAGCACCCGGCCGCCCGCCCAGGCCGCCTCGTCGGGGGCGCCCGCGTGCGCCAGGTTGTCGGCGAGCTCGGCGGTGTAGAGGGCCACGTTCCGGGCGAAGTGCGGGTCCTGGAGGTCCGCGGCCCGGCGGGCGTGCCGGGCCGCGCGGGCATGCTCCCCGAGCGCCGCCCAGCACCGGGACTCCAGGGACTCCAGCTCGGCCTCCCCGAAGAAGGACATCCACTCCGGGTCCGCGCCCGCCTCGCCCCGGGAGAAGTCGGTGTGCGCCCGGGCCAGCGCCTCCTCGCAGGCCTTGCGGTCGGCGAGCCCCGCCCAGCCGCCGGCCTCGCGCAGCGCCAGCAGGGCCAGCAGCCGCGGGGAACCCAGCGAGCGCGCGGCGCGGCGGCCCGCCTGGGCCGCCCGTACCGACTCGCGCGGCCGGCCGCAGTCCCGGGCCAGGAAGGCCATGTTGCTGAACGCGTGCGCCTCCAGCGCGGCGTCGCCGGATACCCGGGCCGTGGCCAGGGCCTCCGCGTAGTGCGAGCGCGCGTCCTCGAAGCGGCCGGAGTCGTGCGCGAGCCAGCCCACCGAGATGGCCAGTTCGCCCGCACTCGCGTGCAACCGGTCTTCGGTGGACTGCCGGGTGGCCCCCGCGTCGAGCAACGCGTAGGCGGTGCGCAGGGGTTCCGCGGCCCGCCGGTACAGGGCGTCGGCCCCGTGCCGGTCGTCCAGCAGCCGGATCTGTCGTACGGCGTCCTCGACCGCGGTGGCCTCGGACTCGCCGGCGCGGGAGGGGGCGCGGCGGGTGTCGCCGAGGGTGAGGCCGAGCGTCGCGGCCGCCACGGTCGCGGAGCCGCCCGCCATGAACGCGCGGCGCAGCACGTCGCTCTCCTTGCTGTCCTTGAGGCGTGCACCGCAGGAGAGGGCCTCGCGCTGCGCCGAGCGGCCGCGGACGCTCTCGCGCGGTGAGAAGCCGAGGTCGGCCAGGGCGCGGCCGGGGAACATGTGCAGGAAGACCCGCTCGTAGGCGTAGTTGGGGCAGCGGATCTCGCCGGACTCGACCCGGCCGATGTAGCGGGCGTCGCAGGAAACCGTTTCGCCGATTTCCTTGGCCGCCCGGCGGACCATGGCCGCGAACTCGGCCGGGGAGTGCTGTCCGCGCAAACGCCGGAAGGAGGTGTTGGGTGAGTGGGGGGACGCCGCCATGGACGTGGCCTCTCTGGTACATCTCTGGCAAGGAACGCACTGCCGGTGACTGTGACCTGCCGGACCCGGGGTGACTCCGGTTGCTCTGAACCGACTCTGCCGATGCTGTGTGACGGTGCGATGTCACTGAGGTCCGGCGCGCATGAACGTACCGCCAGTGACGGGGGGTTCACGCACTGTTTGGCTACAAATCGGATATCTCACCCGCGATCCGCCATGAACTGCCATCCTTTGCAGCGTCTTGCCACCGCACCCGTTGACGTTCCCGAGCGTTGAACCCATGCGGAGTGGGAGGCGACTGCCCACTCCCGGCTCGTACGCGTCTCGAGGAGGGGTTCCCTTGGTGGAGGGCGGCATGGAGAGCATCGGAACGAACACCGCGCCCGACGGGGAGCCGGACCTGGTGACCGTGCCCACCCGCCAGGGTCTGGAGGCCGTGGACATCATCCGCCGCGCCGCCAGCCAGGCCGGCGGGGTCGGCCCGGTCCTGCACGACGGATCGGGCGACACCCTCGGCTTCCTCGTCCCGCCCGGCACCGCCGATGCCTGGGACCTGCCCGGCAGCGCGTGTACGCAGACCAACGGGCGCGGGATGCGCTTCGGCGACAGCTGCTCGCCCACCGCCGGCGCCACCGGCTGGCTGCTCCCCCCGGAGGCCGTCGGGCCGGTCACCGACCCGGAGGTGCTGCGCGCGGCGCTCGGCGAGGCGGCCCGGCTGATCGAGGCCGCGGACAACTGCTGCTGACCGCCGCCGCTGCCCTGCGGCCCCGCTGACCAGTCACAATGGGAGGGTGGCAGGCAAGGGCAAAGGCAAGCAGCGGCGCGTCGGACGCGGCACCCCCGAGGCGGTCGTGGGGCAGGTGGACGGCGGCCGGGCCGAGCTGGCGCCCGACCGGGAGCGCGCGGGCGCCTGGACTCTGCTGATCGACGGGGCCCCGCAGTCCCACGTGGACCTGGACGACCCCGGCCACCTGGACTTCGCGTACCAGCGGCGGATCGGCCACCTGATCGACCTCGTCGCGCCCGCCCGGCAGCCCCTGAACGTGGTGCACCTGGGCGGCGGCGCCTTCACCCTCGCCCGCTACACCGCCGCCGGCCGGCCCCGCTCGACGCAGCAGATCGTGGAGATCGACGCCGGGCTCGTGGCCTTCGTACGGGAACACCTGCCGCTGGACCCGCAGGCGCGGGTCCGCGTCCGGGCGGTCGACGCGCGGGCCGGCCTCGCCAAGATCCCCGACGGCTGGGCCGACCTGGTGATCGCGGACGTGTTCAGCGGCGCCCGCACCCCGGCCCACCTGACCAGCACCGAGTTCCTGGACGACGTACGCCGGGCCCTCGCGCCCGCCGGCTGGTACGTGGCCAACCTCGCCGACGGTCCGCCGCTCGCCCACCTCCGGGGCCAGATCGCGACGGCCGCGACCCGCTTCGAGCACCTGGCGCTCGCCGCCGACCCGGTGGTCTGGCGGGGGAAACGGTTCGGCAATGCCGTCCTGGTGGCCGCCGACCGGGAGCTGCCCCTCGCGGAGTTCACCCGCCGCGTGGCGAGCGACCCCCACCCCGGCCGGGTGGAGCACGGCCGGGCCCTCACCGACTTCGCCGGGGGCGCCACCCCGGTCTCGGACGCCTCCGCACAGCCTTCACCGGAGCCCCCGCCGTCGGTCTTCCGCTAGTGTCCTGCGCCGGAGATTCGTCGGCAGAAACGGGCGAGGGAGTCGAGGAT
>NZ_JBHWVJ010000058.1:0-9815 GCF_042736725.1 Streptomyces sp. NPDC060028
CGAGGTGCCGTGCCGGGCGCCGCGACGCGGTGAACCTTTCCGGTCACAGCACTAGCGGCGCGGGTGTTGCCTTCGACCCGCGCGCTTAACGCGAGGGCCGAGCTCGGCGACGATGCGTGACCCACGCCGCCGCGGCGAGCTCAGGCGTGCTCCTGCTCCAGGCGCAGGTCGACGAAGGCGAGGGTGTCGCCCTGCAGGACGTACCGGTCGGTCTCGGTGAAGCCGTGGCGCGCGGCGAAGCGCAGGCCCTCGGTGTTGGACTCCAGGACCACGGTCTCGATCACCGTGGCCCCGAGCGCCCGTGCCTGGGCCAGCCCGTGCTCGTACAGGGCGCGGCCGAACCCGCGGCCGCGGTATTCGGGCAGCACCCGCGCGATCACGGTGGCGGTCGCCGGGTCGTCCACCGGTGGGCGCACCGTCATGCAGCCCACGAGCGCGTCGCCGAGACGGGCCACGTCCAACAGGTTGCGCCCGGACCGCTCCCGTACGTCCTGAGGCGACAGCGGAGCGGTCGGGATGATCAGGTTGTGCACGTGGCGCCAGTCCCGCAGGGCGGCCTCGTCGCACGCCCGTTCGACAACAAGATCGGATGTCATGCCGCACATCCTGCGGCAGGGCGCCGGGCTTTTAGCAGTCGTTTAGCCCGCGGTCGGAGAATTCCGTATTCCCGCCGCCGGTGAGGTCGGCGCGGGCGGGCGTGGGGTGGGGTGGGGCTCATGGTGTCGGCTGGGCGGGTGTCGGTGGTGCTGGACGGACCGGTGGAGGTCACTGCGTCGGGCCCGCAAGCGGGGCCGGAATGGGACCGGGCCGGTGAGCTCGTCCGCAAGGGCGGTTCCGCCCTGCTCTACGCACGCCTGGACCGGCTGCCGCCCGGGCCGGACCCCGATGCGGGCCGGCGGGCCGGACTCGTCTCCCCGGAGGACCGCGACCGGTACACGGGTGCGCGGACGCTGCTGGAGCGGCTCGGCCGCGCGGTCGGCGGCGACGCGGGCGGGGCGGTCCACTGGGGCGTGGCGGGCCGTCCGGTGCTGGCCGGATGCGAGGGAGTCGACGTCAGCGTCAGCTGCACGGCGGGCATCGTGCTCGTCGGTGTGAGCGGCGGGGGCCTGGTCGGAGTCGACGTCGAGAGGTCGGACCGGCCGCTCTACGGCTCGGGCGCCGGGCGCCGCGTGTGCACCCCGTACGAGCTGGTGTCGCTGGTCCGGCTGGCGCCGCGCGAGCGGGACGGCGAACTGGTGCGGCTGTGGACGCTCAAGGAGGCGTACCGCAAGGCAGTCGGCCGGGGCGCGGGATTCCCGTTCGGGCAGTTCGGCTTCGGTCCCGACGGCCGGCCGGTACGGGTCCAGCGGCCGGACGGCTCGGTGGGCCGGGGCGAGGAATGGCTGTTCCACTCGGCGGAACTACCCGGCGGCTTCCGGATCGGTGCCGCGCTCTACACGCCCGAGACCGCTTGAGACCGCCGAGAACGCTGAGAGTGCGCCAGCACGGGCCCGCCCACCGCGCAGTCGTCCAGCACCAGCAGCCCGCCGGGCGGCGCGGAGCGCACCGGCGCGGCGGCCTCGGCCCCCGTGCCGACGGCGGCCAGGTCGACGTGCGCGACGGAGCCGAAGCGTGTGGTCCCGGTCCGCAGCCGCCCCCTCGTGCTCCGCGGTTCCGCCCACCCGGCCGGCCGAAACCGGGCACGGGCCCGCCACCCTCCCGCGGCCGGCCGAAGCCGGGCCGGGCGGAGGCATGCCTACCCCGGGCCCCGCCCCGGCTTGCTTCCCTCCGGGTCGAGGGCGTCCGCGCGGGCGCGGAGATCGTCGGCGATGTCGTCCCAGGAAGGGCCGTGCGCCACGAGGTTGAGGGACGCCTCCCGCATCATCGCCGGGTCGTCGGGCCGCTGGAACAGGATCAGCCGGTAGGCGAGGTTGCGCACCGATACGGGCAGGAAGCCGTCGATCACGTGCGGGCACAGTTCGCGCAACATGGCGAGGATCGCCCCGGCGTCGGCGAAGGTCAGCTCTTCCACGAAGTACATCCAGTGGTGCTCGCGGGCTTCGCACGGGGGCGTCGGGCCGTACTCGTCGCCCCAGAGGCACCGGGCGTGCTCCGTAAGGGTGGTGTGCATGCGAGAACGCTACGCGGAGATCTCACCGACCTGGACGGCCGCCGGGCGGGGGGCGTGCAGGCGCCAGATGCCCGGGCGGACCTCCCGGTGGCGGGCTTCGTCGGACACCGCCCGGCCCGCGCGGCGGGCGTAGGCCTCCAGGCGCTGTTCGCCCAGCGCCCGGGCCACGTCCTGGGCCTGGGCGAAGCACCGGGCGGCGGCCGGGCCGTCCCCCTCGTCCAGGGCCAGCAGCGCGGTGGCCCGCAGCGCGTCGAAGCGCGCCCGCCCGGGGCCGGGGCACTGGGTCAGGGCCTGGTCGAGGAGTTCGCGGGCCCGTTCGCGGGTGCCCTCCTCCAGGCGGAGGTCGGCCAGTGCGGCCAGGGCGCGGCCGTGTTCCTCGTACGCCCCGCAGTGGTGGGCCGTCAGCCGGGCCTCCTCGTAGTGCGCGTGGGCGGCCGCCGACCGGCCCTGCTGCCAGGCCAGATCGCCGAGCGAGCGCAGCATCCGGGCTTCGCCCGTGCGGTCGCCGCAGCGTCGCGCCGCGTCCAGGGCCAGGGTGTGGGTATGGGCCCACTCCGGCCAGGCCGCGCCCGCCTCCACCGGCGCGGTCAGCGCGTCGGCGAGCCGGATGACGCTGGCCCACAGCCCGGCGGCGTGCGCCTCGGCCACCGCGCTGGCAAGCGCGGCGGTCCCGGGCTCCGCCGCCCGCCAGGGGCCTCCCGGCGGGGTGGGCAGGGCCGCGCCGGTCGGCTGCGCCGGGCCGTGGGGCTGCGCCGGGCCATGCGACGGGGCCGGGCTGTTCGGCTGCGCCGAGCCGTGGGGCTGCGCCGAGTTGTACGGCTGTGCCGAGGCGAGCGGCAGCGGCGAGCTGTGTAGCGGGGCCGGGCCGTGGGGCTGCGCCGGGGTCGGCTCCCGGAGCATGGCGGCCGCCGCCTCGGCCGGGGCGTGCGTTCCGCCGCCGTGCGGGGCGGGCTGCGGTGGTGCCGCGTTGGCCGGGACCGGAGAGCCGTGGCAGGTGCAGGGGGGTGTCCGCAGGGGGGTGGGCAGGAGGGCCGGGTCGCCGGTGAGGATGCGGTGGTGGAGGCGCTGCAGGGCGGGGCCCGGTTCGATGGCCAGGTCCTCGACCAGGGTGCGGCGCAGGCGGGCGAACGTCTCCAGTGCCTCCGCCTGGCGGCCGCAGCGGAACAGCGCGAGCATCAACTGCCCGTGCAGCTCCTCCCGCAGCGGCTGCCCGGCGGCCAGTTCCCCGAGCTCGCCGACCAGTTCGTGGTGGCGCCCCAGGGCCAGCTCGGCCCGCAGCCGGGTGTCCAGCGCCGCGGCCCGGGTCTCCGCCAGCCGCACGGCCGCGGCCTCCAACAGCGGCC
This sequence comes from Streptomyces sp. NPDC060028, assembly GCF_042736725.1. Classification (NCBI taxonomy): domain Bacteria; kingdom Bacillati; phylum Actinomycetota; class Actinomycetes; order Kitasatosporales; family Streptomycetaceae; genus Streptomyces; species Streptomyces sp. NPDC060028. Next base: position 3,454 of record NZ_JBHWVJ010000058.1, read on the forward strand.
CGTGCGGGGTGTCGGCGGCCAGCGGCCCCCGCCACAGCGCCAGCGCCCGGCGCTGCAGCGCGGCGGCCCGCTCCGGATCGCCGGCGGCCAGCGCGGCCCGCCCCAGCGCGTGCAACCGCTCGAACTCCGCGACGTCCAGGCGGGCCGGCCCCAGCTGCAGGGTGTAGCCGGGCGGTCGGGTCAGCAGGGTCCGCGGACCGTGCTCGGCGTCGGCCGCGCGCAGCATCTTGCGCAACTGGGACACGTACACCTGCAAGGTGGTCGTCGCCGTGCGCGGCGGATCGGTCGGCCACAGCTCGTCGATCAGCGCGGGCGCCGAGACCACCTCGCCGGCGCGCATCAGCAGGGCGGCCAGTACCACCCGCAGTTTCGCGGCCTTCGGGGCGTGCGCCCGCCCCGCGGTCGTGGGCTCGCCGGTGACCTCCACCGGGCCGAGCAGTCCGAACTCCATCAGACCGGCTGTTCCTGGTAGTCCTGGATCACGCGTGCGCGTGCGTCCGCGACCGGCCGGCCGTTCTGCGTCACCGTCAGGGCGACCTCTGCGGCGGCTCGTCCCGCCTGCACCACCGTCGCGCACCGCAGTGCCAGGTCGTCCGCCGCGTACCCGCTGAAACGGACCTCGAAGGAATCCTGCACGGCCCGGCCCGCCTCGATCCCGCCGGTGCGCGCGGCGGCCAGCACAGCGCTCTGGCGCATGCCCTCCAGCAGCAGACCCGACAGCCCGCCCCCGCCCGGCCCGGCGAACACCGGATCGGCGGGGCGCGGCACGATCCACGTGACCAGCCGGACGGGCCCGGGCCCGGCGGCGGGGCCGGACGCCACGGGCGCGGCCTCGCGCACCACCACGTCGCCGGGGCTGCGCCGGCCCACCTCGGCCGGGGCCACGGGCCACGAGGGGCCGGGCGCGGCCGAGCCGTCCAGGGCCCGCCGGCTCTGCGCCACGTGGTTGCGGTACAGCACCGGCATCAGGAAGACCAGGCCCGCGCTGCCCGCCGCGCACACCACGTCGTCGATGGCCGCCTCCAGGCGGAACTCCAGCCCGCGCGGCACCCCGCCCACCACGTTCACGGGCGCCACCGCGATCCGGGTCAGCAGCCGCGCCCGGTCCGCTCCGGCCCGCCAGCCGGCCAGGTCCGTGAGCTCCAGCCCGAACCGGTGGAAGAGCCCCACCCGGTCCCCGGGCACCCCGAAGTACTGGTGCCCGACGAACTCGCCGATCTCCCGCACCATGTCGGTCAGCAGCTGCGGGTCGTGCAAGCGCCCCGGGCCGTCGCTGAACAGCGGGTGGGCCGCCGGAATGTCCCCGGCGAGCACGAAGTGCTCCTCGCTGCTGCCCGGCGCCTCCAGCAGGTAACGGTCCCAGGAGGGCGGGCAGTGGATGAGGTGGCGCGTGGCCGTGCCGTGCCCCAGTTCGGGGGCGGTGGTGGATTCGACCGTCATGGTGTCTCCTCGCGGCCGGCGACGTCGTGCGGCGACAGGCGGTCCCCCGGGGCCGCGGCCATGTGCGCCCGGGCACGGGTCACCTGTGTCCGCGAGCCGGGCCCCTTGCACGTCCAAGCGTGCGGAGCCGTGTCTCCTTCCTGCCAGCGCAGGACGGTGGCAGCAAGCTGCACGGCACATAGTTACGGCTTGCGCCGCCGGCCCAACCGCCCTGGTCGGCGGCGGTGCGAGGGCCGCCGACGGCGTACGCGGACCCGTACGGGCCCGGGTCCCGCCCGGCCGCTAGGGGTCCGGGCAGGGGGACCGCACGCACCCGCCCGATGCCTACGCTCGGCCCGAGACCTCCCCATCCGTCCCGGCCCGCGCCGGCACCTCCAGCGAACCTTCAAGGAGCGGGCATGGCCGACGTCAGCAGCCGGCCAGCGGGCCAGCGGGCCCGGGCAGACCTGCTCGATCGCCTCTGCATCGAGTCGTCCAGGGGCACCGGCCGCGTCCTGATCCCGGCCCTGTCAGTCCTTGCCGCAGAGCGGGCGAAGCCCGGCGCCGGCGGCCAACCGCACGCCTGCGCTTCGCCGAGACCATCCCTTTCACCGCTACGCACGCCCCGGACGCCGCCCGCTTAACCCACCACCGACTGGGCCCTCACCCACCCGGCGGCAATCGCCTGGCAGGCGGCGAAGACGGGTGAGCCCGTCACCGTTCTCTCCCTCACCCACGAGGCGTACGAGGGCACGGGCATCCACCCGCTCGACCTCACCTAACCTTCCTCGGACCGGCCCCGCAGCAGCACCACGACGCCGCCGTCCTCGGCAAGGACAGCGGCGTCGTCGCGGCGCCGGACGCACGGCGCTCACCGGGTCGGCTGGGCCTGGCCCTGTCGGGCGCGGACCACGGCCGGGTACTTGATCGTGAACATCACCGGGATGACGAAGGTGACGACCTTGATCGCGATGGCCACCGCAGTCGCCTTCGGATCGTTGTGGATCAGGACCCACAGCAGCGCGGCCGCGGCCGCGAACGACAGCCCCCACACCAGCGTGATCACGGTGTTGGTACGGACGAAGACCTTGGACTTCCAGACCTCCTTGGGCACCATCGTGCGGGCGATGCCCAGAGTGAAGGGCCTGGCGATCAGCAGCGAGCCGAACGCGGTCGCCGCCAGCCACACGTCGACCAAGGCCGGGCCGTACGGGATGAGAGAGGAATCGGGCTGCTTGTAGGACAGCAAGGTGATTCCGGCGAAGAACACGGCCGCGCTCAACTCGATCACCATCTCGTCCCACTTCTTGCCCGAGCGGCGGCCTCGGAAGAGCACGATGCAGGCGATCGCCAGGCCCCACTGGGCACCGCTGCGCCACTCATCGCTCGTGGCGATGCAGGCGTACGCGATCCAGGGAGCGAAGCTGATCAGGTATCGGGTCATGGAAAAGCTCCTTTCTTACCGCCCATTGCGTCAGCCCGTCCTAAGACGCCGCTAAAGGGGACCCGCCCCCACCGCCCGGGCGCCCCGGGCTCGGCCGCCCGGCCTGGGCCGCCGCCACGCGCCCGCTTCAGCCCCTCCCGAGCAATCGACTGCACGTTCTGGCGAAATTCACTTCGCAACGCCGCCGTCCCGCTGGAGGAACGTGTGTCCAGTCGACTGTTCACCTCGGAGCCGGTGACCGAGGGCCATCCCGACCGCCGACACAATCGCCGACCAGATCAGCGACGCCATCCTCGACGCCCTGCTGGCGCATGACCGCTCCGCCCCCCGCCCGGCCGCCGCGGTACGCCCGTACCCGCGTCCCTCGTGCGGGTGATGGCCGCCGACCAGGAGCGCGCCCCGCGTCGGGAGAGGACGATCGTGGCCCACGTCGCAACCGCGACGGCCGCGCACACCGCGGCCGTGACGAACGGCCAGTGGGGCCAGGGCGGATCGTGGTACCCGGGCTCGTACGGGGTCTTCGTGCAGGCCGTGGTGGCGTCGCACGCGTACCTCTTGCCCGCGGTGAGGAACAGGCCAGCGGCCGCGCCGAACCCGGCGAAGGCCAGGGCGGCGACAGGCATGCGGCCGGGACCGCGTACCAGGCTCCGTGCGGCGGTGGGGACGGCGGCGGCGCGTGCATCGCATTGCTCCTCGGGTCGGCGGACCGGCTGGGCAACATCCTCCCGGCGGGTGCGGGCCGACGCCTGAGTGTGCGTACTCATCCATGCCCCGCCTTCCCCAGGGCCCGCGGGCACGGCATTGTGCTTGTCGTCTGGCCGCGCTCTTGGACGGGGGATCGATGGGGACATGGGATCAGTTTCCGGCGCTGATCGGCGTGGTCGTCGGAGCCGTCGGCTCGTACGCGGTGGCCAGCCTCACCGAGCGGAGCCGCTGGCGGCGGGCGCGGGCGGAGCGCTGGGACGAGAAGAGGTTCCTCACGTACGCGAACTACGCGAGCACCCTGAAGGAACAGATACGCATCGCGCAGCGCATCGGGGCGGCCAGGGGTTTCGAGAACGTGGCGGATCCCCTGGACCCGGGCGAAGGCCTCGCGCAGCTGGCCGAGGCGGAGTCGAGGCGCGCGGCCCAGTGGGAGTCGGTGCTGCTCGTGGGTGATGCTGAAGCCATCGCGGCGGCTCGCGCCTGGCACGAAGCCGTGTGGAACGTCGAGTTGTACGCGCGCGGCCTCAGGGACGACCCCGCCGGGTGGACGAGCGCGGAGAAGGAGGTGAGCCGGGCCCGCGACGCGTTCTACGTGTGCGCGCGCCGCGACCTCGGGATCGCGGGGCCGCCCCCGCCCTCCGGCAACTGGCCCCGGGCCTGGCAGCAGGCGCCCGGGGAGGCGACGCCCTCCAGCCGGCGACGGCCGTAAGGCCCGCCCCGCCCCGTCACGCCGCCGTACGCCAGATGCCCGGGCGGACCCTCGTGCCAGCCCGGCGGGCCCGCCGCGGCCGGGGTGGTGACGCGGTCCGGCCAGCGCCGGGCGTAGGACTCCAGGCGGGCGTCGCCCAGCGTGCCGGCCAGGTCGAGGCAGAGGCGGTGCAGTGGGCGTGCGCGGCCGCCGGGCCGTCCGTTTCCAGGGCGACCAGGCCCTGCACGCGGCGGGCCTCGTAGCGCCCGCGCGGATCGTCGGCGACCGCGTCCAGCGCGGAGGAGAGCAGCGCCGCCGCGCCCTCGTCCAGCTGGAGGTCGGCCGGCCCGACCAGCGCCCGGCCGCGCTCGCAGGCCGCCGGGGCCGCGTCCGCCGTCAGCAGCGCCCGCCCGCAGTAGTAGTCGCCGGCCGCCGACAGCCGCCGCCGCCGCTGCCAGGACAGCTCGCCCAGCGACCGCAGCAGCCGCGCCTCCGCGAACCGCGTCATGCCGTCGGCCAGTTCCACCGTCTGCGCCCACAGCCCGGCCCGGTGCGCCGTCCGCACCATCGGTCGTGGAAGCGGCCGGGCCCGTCGCCGGGGAAACCGCCGGGGAGACCGGTGAGGCGGCCGGCGGGCCGCTTCCCTCGCGTCCCGCCAGGACAGGGTGGCGCCGACCGCATGGCCGAATCCAGGCCGCGCTGTTGGCAACTTGCTCTCTGACACCTGCTGTCACCCGCTCCCCGGCCGTCCCACCCGGGCTGTCCCACCCGCGCCGTCCCACAGGCCGTCCCACCCAGGCCGTCTCACCCAGGCCGTCTCACCCCGGGTCGAGCAGCCCGGTCTGCGCGACTTTGACCCCGGCTTGGAACCGGCTGTGGGCCTCCACGTCCAGCATGATCTGCGATATGTAGCGCCGGCAGGTGCGCACCGACATGCCCAGGCGCCGGGCCACCAGCTCGTCCTTGTACCCCTGCGCCATCAGCTTGACGATCGAGCGCTTGAGGTCGTCGGTGACCTCGGGGGTGTCCTCGGCGTCCGCGCTGAACTGCGTGGCCCCCGCCCACAGGTGGTCGTACACCTTGCACACGAACGCCACCAGCGTCGGCTCCCGCACCACGACCGCGCCGGGCCTCCGGCCCACCACGTGCTGCTCGGGCAGGAAGGCCACCTCCCGGTCGTAGACGACGATCCGGTCGATGAGTTCGTCGGTGGTGCGCACCTCGGCCCCGCTGGAGGTGACCGCCCGTACGTACGAGGTGGTGGCCAGATCCCGGCGCACGGTGTGCTGGTAGAGGTGACGGATCCGGACCCCCCGCTCCAGGCGCTCCAGGGTCTTGCGGCGGGCGTTGGTCAGCAGGGGGGAGGGCCGCGACCCACCGGGCTGGGCGCTGAGCACCTCGGTGCGGCAGCGCTCGCCACACTCGTCGAGCATCGCCTGGAGCACCGAGAGGTCGCTGATCACGTCGATGGCCTCGGTCTGGTTGCGCTGCTGGCGGCTCTCGAAGTAGGCGGGCAGCAGGGAACGCATCTGGGTGCGCACGTCCGTGACCGCCTGCTGGAGCTCACGGATGTGGCTCTCGGTCGCCCCCACCAGGTCGGTCGCGGCAGCGTCCGGGCTCACCGCCACCAGCAGGTCGGGCTCGCCCGGCATGGGGCGCAGCAGGCTGAGCGCGGACAGGACCTGCTCGATGCCCGCCACGGTGGCCGTGTCGGTGCCCAGGGATGTGGCGATCTCCTCTCGGACAAAGCGGCCCAGCAGGACGGCTTTGCGGTAGGCCATGGCGCTGCCGTCGTCCAATTCGGCGAAACCAGGAACAGAGAGGGCGCTTTCAGACATCCCGCGATACTCCCCCGTGCGGTGAGGACTTGCTGTCAGGCGAGTTTACGTACGGGTGACGGACGCGGCGCGGACCGAGATGGTCCGATGCAACGAAGTTCACGACGGATGACGACGAGTGGGGCTGACCACCTCCGGGGGGCGGGGGCCCCCCCCCCCCCCCCCCCCCACAACCGCCGGGGGCGCGGGGTGCGGGGGGCCAGGCCCGTTTTGTTAGGGTTTTTTGTGGTAAGGGGGGGGGCCGGGCGCGGCCGGCGGGGGCCCCGCC
>NZ_JBHWVJ010000058.1:9825-47908 GCF_042736725.1 Streptomyces sp. NPDC060028
TGGTTTTTTTCGTTGGGGGTCCCGGCGGGGGCGCGCCCTTTTTTGGCCCGATCAACCTTTTTCCCGGCGGTTGGGGCGGGGGGGGGGGCCCCCCCCCGGGGGGGGGGGCCCCCCCCCCCCCCCGCCACGACATGACGGGCAGGCTGCTTCCGGGCGACCTGCCCGTTTGTCTACGTGTTTGTCGACGTACGGGGGTCGCCCGGACGCTCCGGCGGTCGCCCGCGCGGCGGGGCGCACCCCTTCCCGGGGCCCGGCCGCGGCTCTTCCCGCGGGCAAACGCTCCGGGGGTAGGCCCGACTTCGTGTTCATGGTCCGCGGCACCTCGCAGATGTTCATCACCGGCCCCGACGTCGTCCAGGCCGTCACCGGCGCCCAGGTCACCATGGAGTCGCTCGGCGGCGCCGACGCCCACGCCCACGCCGACGCCCACGCCGACGCCTCCGGCGTCGCGACGTTCGCGTACGACCGACGCGACGCGCGCGCAGCGAATCAAGGAGTACGCGACCGAGCTGATGCACCCTTACTACGCGGCGGAGCGCGGCCTGGTCGACGATGTCATCGATCCGGCGGACACCCGCACCCGCCTGATCGACGCCCTCACCATGCTGCGTGCCAAGAAGGCCCCCTCCCCGCCCGCAAACGGAAACCTGCCGCTATGACGCATCCAGACATGACGCATCCAGAACTCACCCTGGCCTCGCTCCGGATCCTCAACGGCGCCCCCTCGATGGAGGAACTCGCCGTACTCGCGGTGCTCCTGACCGCGAGGCTCCAGACCCCCGAGCCGCCCGAACCCCCTGCGGTGGCCCCCACTCCGCTGCGGCGCCACTCCACCCCCCACTACACCTCCCCCCGCGCCTGGGCCTCCTGACGGCCCGCCCAGGGGTGGGCGAAGGGCCAGGCGGGAGGGTATGGAAGCGGGATGGCCGATTCCGGCATACCCGACTTCCACCCCTCCCACCGGCCTGATAACTTCCGCGAGTTGATCTTGATGTCGATCTCGATCACGTCTGTCGTTGCGCCGCACCGCGCCGCAGGCCACCCCCCTCGCACAAGGAAGTCACATTGCACCGCCTCGCACCGCACAGCAGCCTCCTCGCCCGCGCCGCCGCCCCGGCCGCCCTCCTCGCCCTGCTCCTGCCCGCGACCTCGGCGGCCGCGGCCGACGCGCCCGCGACACCCCATCTCGACGCGGTCGAGCAGACCCTGCGCCAGGTGTCGCCCGGCCTCGAAGGCCAGGTGTGGGAGCGCACCGCCGGCAACACCCTCGACGCCTCGGCCCCCGGCGGCGGCGACTGGCTGCTGCAGACCCCCGGCTGCTGGGGCGATGACACCTGCGCCACGCGCCCGGGCACCGAGCGCCTGCTGTCGAAGATCACCGAGAACATCTCCCAGGCGACGCGCACCGTCGACATATCGACCCTCGCGCCCTTCCCCAACGGCGCGTTCCAGGACGCCGTCGTCGCCGGCCTCAAGGCCTCGGCCGCCCGCGGCAACAAGCTGACGGTACGCGTCCTCGTGGGCGCGGCGCCCCTCTACCACCTCAATGTGGTGCCCTCGAAGTACCGCGACGAGCTCGTCTCGAAGCTCGGCCCGGACGCCTCCCGCGTCACCCTCAACGTGGCGTCGATGACGACCTCGAAGACCGCGTTCTCCTGGAACCACTCCAAGCTCCTCGTGGTCGACAACCAGTCCGTGGTCACCGGCGGCATCAACAGCTGGAAGGACGACTACCTCGAGACCACCCACCCGGTGGCCGACGTCGATCTCGCCCTCAAGGGACCGGCCGCCGCCTCCGCGGGCCGCTACCTGGACCAGCTGTGGTCCTGGACCTGCCAGAACAAGAGCAACATCGCCAGCGTCTGGTTCGCTTCCTCCAACAATGCCGCCTGCCTGGCGACCCTGGCCCCGTCGGCCGGCCCCGCCGCGCCCGCGGGCGCCCCGGCCGCGCCCGGCAACGTACCCGTGATCGCCGTCGGCGGCCTCGGCGTCGGCATCAGGCAGAGCGACCCCGCCTCCGCCTTCCGCCCCACCCTCCCCACCGCCCCCGACACCAAGTGCACGGTCGGCCTGCACGACAACACCAACGCCGACCGCGATTACGACACGGTCAACCCGGAGGAGAGCGCCCTGCGCACGCTCGTCTCCAGCGCGACCCGGCACATCGAGATCTCGCAGCAGGACGTCAACGCGACCTGCCCGCCGCTGCCCCGCTACGACATCCGCCTCTACGACGCGCTGGCCGCCAAGCTCTCCGCCGGCGTCAAGGTGCGCATCGTCGTCAGCGACCCCGCCAACCGGGGCGCGGTCGGCAGCGGCGGCTACTCCCAGATCAAGTCGCTCTCCGAGGTCAGCGACACCCTCCGTAACCGCCTCGCCCTCATCACCGGCGACCAGCAGAGCGCCCGTACCGCCCTGTGCTCGAACCTCCAGCTGGCCACCTTCCGCAGCTCGGCGAGCCCGAAGTGGGCCGACGGCCACCCGTACGCGCAGCACCACAAGCTGGTCTCCGTAGACGACTCGGCCTTCTACATCGGCTCCAAGAACCTCTACCCCTCCTGGCTCCAGGACTTCGGGTACGTGGTCGAGAGCCCCGCGGCGGCCCGGCAGCTCACCTCCCAGCTCCTGGCCCCCCAGTGGCAGTACTCGCAGGCCACCGCCACGGTCGACCACGAGCGCGGCATCTGCCAGGCCTGATTTCCCGCCCCCACGTCCTTGCCCGGCGCAGCGCGCCGGGCAAGGCGCGGTCGATCCAGGTTCCACTGGTGGTCGAGGCCCGTGTCTAGGTTTGAACGTGACGGATCCCCGCTTTGGCGGGGACGGTGCACTGCAAAAAACGTACGGGGGCTTCATGAAAATCAGTGAACCGCTTTCTCTGGAGGCGGCCACCTGGCTGCCCGAGGAACGGGAACGGGTGTCCGACCTCCTGGCAGCGGGCCGCCTCACCGAGGCGGAAACCGAGCAGCTCGGCCTGACCGAGGTGCCGGTGTCCGACATACCGGGACCGCAGCTGGCCGTGCGCGCCGCCGAACGCGTGCTCGCCGCCACGCGGTTCGACCCCGCGCGCATCGGCCTGGTCGCGCACGCCTGGCTCTACCACCAGGGCCATGACTTCTGGTCACCCCCGCACTACGTCGCCGACCGGCTCGGCGCGCACGACGCGCTGCCGATCGGCGTACGTCAGATGTCCAACGGCGGCGTCGCCGCGCTCGGCGTCGCCGTGGACAGGCTCCTCGCCGATCCCACGGTCGAAGCCGCGCTGGTCACCACCGGCGACCGGTTCGTCCCGCCCGGCTTCAACCGCTGGCGGGCGGACTACGGAGCCGTCTACGGCGACGCCGGCACCGCGGCCCTGCTGCGCCGCCACGACCCGGACGGCCAGGAGCCCGAGGGCCAGGCCGCGGAGCGCTCCGGTCCCACCCTGCTGCTGCGCTCCCTCACCTTCGCGACGGCCGCGGAGTACGAGGCCATGTACCGCGGCCGGGACCCCTTCACCGAGGTGCCCCTCCAGGCCGGCATCCCCGTCGACGTCCGCCGGCCCAAGAAGGCGTACCTCGAGGAGCACGGCGGGATGGGCCCGTTCCTGAAGTCCGCGGCCGAGGCCGTACGCTCCACCCTCCTGCAGTCGCTGGCGGAGTCGGGCGTCGAGCCCGGAGACCCGCGCATCCGCTGTGTGGCGCTGCCCCGCCTCGGCGAGCACGTCCTGTCCATCACCCACGCCCTCCTCGACGAGATCCTGGGCGTGGAGATCCTGCAACTGCGCGAGGGCAGCGGACACCTGGGCGCCGGAGACCTGCTGGCCAACCTGGCCCACATCTCCGCCTCCCACGGCCTCGCGCCCGGCGAGTTCGCCGTGGTGATCGGCGGAGGCGGCGGCTTCACCTGGTCCTGCGCCGTGGTCGAGGCCGCCTGACCGGTGGCCGCCTGACCGCGGCCGCCAGGGCGCCGCAGCGCAGGGACCGGGCTCGGGCATCAACCCCGGGCCCGGCCCCCGCGCATGCCCCGGCGCGCGCAAGAGCCCAGGTCACAGCGGTGCGAGGCAGCCCCCGGCCACCCGGTACGGCAACGCCGCGGCTACTGTGAAGAAGTGACGTGCCGGCATACGGCGTCACAACGCACGCTCGATTCAGGGGGAATGGAATGGCGCTGCAGCCCGCCATCGTGGAACTGCTCGAGATCAGCCCGGACTTCGTCCGCGACCCGTACCCCGTGTACGCGAAGCTCCGCGAACAGGGGCCCGTCCACCACGTGCGCGCGCCGGGCGGCCGGGAGACCTGGCTGGTCGTCGGACACGACGCCTGCCGTGCGGCCTTCAACGATCCGCGACTGAGCCGCGACTGGCGCCGCTCCGGCAACGTCGGCCAGATCATCAACGCCGACCAGGACCACCCCGCGCTCGCGCACATGCTGATGGCCGACCCGCCGGACCACACCCGGCTGCGCCGCCTGGTCTCCCGGGAGTTCACCCCCCGCCGCATCGAGGCACTGGCGCCCCGCATCCAGCAGATCACCGACGAACTGCTCGACGCCATGGAAGCGGACCCGAAGCGCCGCACCGACCTGATCGACGCCTTCGCCTTCCCGCTGCCGATGACCGTCATCTGCGAGCTGCTCGGCGTACCGGAACTGGACCGCGACGCGTTCCGCGCCTGGTCCAACGAGATGGTCGCCCCGACCAGCCCCGAGGCCGAGGCCTCCGCGTACGCGCAGATGCCCCGGTTCCTGAACGGGCTCATCGACGCCAAGCGCGCGGCGCCCGGCGAAGACCTGCTCAGCGGGATGATCCACGCCGTCGACGACGGCGGCGACCGGCTCACTCCGGACGAGCTGATCGGCATGAGCGTCCTGCTGCTCATCGCCGGACACGAGACCACCGTCAACATGATCGGCAACGGCCTGCGCGCCCTGTTCGCCCACCCCGAGCAGCTCGCCGACCTGCGCGCGGATCTCGACGGACTGCTGGACGGCGCGATCGAGGAGATGCTCCGCCACGACGGCCCGGTCGAGAACTCCACCGAACGGCTCGCCCTGGAGGACGTGGAGATGGGCGGCGTGGTGATCCCGGCGGGCTCCACCGTCCTGATCTCCATGGCCGACGCGGACCGCGACCCGGCCCGCTTCGAGGACGCGGACCGCTTCGACATCCGCCGCGACGCCCGCGGCCACATCGCCTTCGGGCACGGCCTGCACCACTGCCTGGGCGCGCCGCTGGCCCGCACGGAGGGCCGCATCGCGCTCCGCTCGCTGCTGGAGCGCTTCCCGGAGCTGGGCCGTGACGCCGGGAACGAGAAGCTGTCCTGGGTGCCCGGAATGCTGATCCGCGGCGTGCGGGAGCTGCCCGTACGCTGGTGACGCATGGACTGGATGCCCCTGCTCTCCACACTGACCGGCGCCGCCGTCGGTATCGGCGCCACCTTGCTGGGTGACCGCAACCGGTGGCGGCGCGAGGAAAGTCGCCACGCGCTGGAGGTCCGCCGCACGGCGTACACGGAGTTCGTCTCCGCCCTCAAGGCCGCGGGTGAGGAGATACGCGCCGTCGCGCTCGGCGACCACATGTCCGACTCGGCGCGCGACGCGGCGGTGCGCGAGGCGTTCCGTGCCACCGGGCTCTACACGGCGAGCGAACGCCTCTGGCTGATCGGTTCCCCGCAGGTCGTGGCCGCGGGGAACGCGGCGTTCCACGCCCTGCGGGAACTGCGCGACGCCTACGCCGCCGGCGCCCCCGTCGGCTCGCCCCGGGACCGCCCCCTGATCGCCCGCCGCCGCGAGGCCATGGCCACGATGCGCGCCCTCATGCGCGCGGACCTGGGCATCGGACCCCTCGGAATCGAATGAGGGGCCCAAGACCCCCTACGCCCACCGCATCCCGATCCGGTCGAGCTGCGCCACGCGCTCGGCGCCGAGAGCCGCGGCGCGGGTGCGGCAGTTGTTCACCCACGCGCCGAGCCGCAGCTCGCGTTCCCGCTCCTCGATGACGCGGCCGCCGGCGTCCCGCAAGGGCCACGTGACGGTCTCGACGTGCTTCCTGGGCACCGCCAGATGGCCTTCGCGCTCGTAGAAGCGGGTCGCGGCGGCCAGGTTGAGGGCCCACTTCTGCGCCTGGCTCGTCCGGCCGCCGGCCCCGGCCCGCTCCCGAGCGGTGGCCGGCGTCAGCCCCAGCACGTTCTCCAGCATCCACTGCTGTCCGGCGGCGAGGCCCTCCCAGCGCAAGCGCTGGGCGCGGACCCACTGGCCCAGGTCCTCCCCCTGTACGAGGACTTCGCCCGGAGCCACGGGCACCACCCGCCCGGCGCCGCCCTCGACGTACGCCCGCACCAGCGAGAAGCCGCGCTGCCACGCCACCGCCCAGCCCGGACACCAGGCCGGGTCGATCTCCCCGAGCTGCTCGCGCCGCTCCTCGGGCATCGACCACGCCAGCGGCAGTGCCTCCAGCCCCTCGGCCTCCCGCTGTTCGTTCTCCACACTCCGCCGCGCCGCGGCCCGAGCGTTCTTCAGCCACACGCCGACGGGCTGCCCCTGCCAGACGGCGTCGACCGGCGCCAGCAGGTGCCCGTGCTCGCCGGCCCAGCCGCGCGCCGCGGCCAGCCCCTCCTCCCAGGCGACGTCCCGCTCGGACCAGACCATGCCGAGCTCGTCCAACTGCCGGGTCCGCCTGTCGTCGAGCGCACCCTGGGCCCGGCCGCGCCGCGCATCGGAGATCCACTGCCCGAGCGGAAAACCGGCCGCCACCGCCGGCGTTCCCGCCGGCAGCCGCTCCGGGACCCGGTAGGTGAACGGGATCCGCAGGTCCTCGTGCTCCCGGCGGTAGTACGCGGCGGCCTCCAGACCGCGCAGCCACTGCGTCCGCTCCGGCTCCAGCACGCGCAGCTCGATGAACCGGGCGATCCCGGCGGGGTCGCGCGGGGTGGAGAACCTCAACAGCGCATGAGCCGGTCCGCTGACGCCCTCCGCGTCCGGATGCCACTCGCCGGGCTTGCGGGCCACCGCGAGCGGGGTGTAGCGGCTGGGCGCCTGCGGCTCGGCGAGGGTCTCCACGATCCGGGTGTCGTGCGCGCGCAGCGCCTCCAACAGCCGCGCCAGGCCCCCGTACGCCCGCGAGGTGAGCATGTCGTCCGGCGTCTCCCCGGGCCCCAGCAGCACGGGTACGACCAGGGAGGCGACCTTGCCCTCGCCCGGCTGCATCCGCAGCGCCCTGCCCACCGCCTGCACCAGGTCGGGCATGGACCCGCGCAGGTCCGCCCAGAACACCGAGTCGCAGTCCTTGGTGTCCACGCCCTCGCCCAGGACCCGTACGGAACCCAGGAAGCTCTTCTCCACCGCCGTCCCGTCCGCGGCGGCGCCGGCGGCGAAGTCGTCGAGGACCCGCCTGCGGTAGCCGGGCGGATGCTCGCCGCACAGCCAGTCCGCCCACACCGACGCGGGGTACCGCCCCGGATCCAGCGCGTGAAGCCGTCCCGCGACTTCGGGCAGTCCGGCCGCGAACGCCTCGGCCTCCTTGACCTGGTGGTGGAAGACCAGGGTGCGCGCGAAGCCCTCCGAAGCGGCGGCCTTCACCACGGCCGTCTGCAGGGCCGCCATCCGGATCCCGCGGACCTTGTCGGACGTCTGCTCCGCGCCGAGCAGCTTCGCGGCCTGGAACGCGGCATCGGTGATGTCCAGGCACACGACCCGGTAGGGAGCGACGATGTGCCGGTCGATGGCCTGCGACAGCGTCAGGGTGTGGGCGCGGGCGCCGAACGGCCCCTCGGGGTCGTCGTCCATGGACGCGACCAGCCCGCCCGCCGCGCCCCGCTCCTCCTCGCCCCCCTCCCCGGCCTGCCACAGCCGGGGCGTCGCGGTCATGTACAGCCGCCGCGCGGCGGGAATCCGGGCGTTGTCGTGCACCACCGCCCAGGGCCGCCCGAGCCGCCCGGACGTACGGTGTGCCTCGTCCACGACCACGAGGTCCCAGGCGGGAAGCCCGTCCCGGTGCGCACGCTCCAGCGTCCCCAGGCCCAGTGAGGCGTACGTGGAGAACACCGTGACCTGCTCCAGGTGCGCGGTCCACCGCACCAGCTCCTGCGGGACGGTCGTGTTCGCGAACCCCGCCTCGGACTCGCGCAGCGAGGACACCCCCAGCACCGGACCCGTACGCCCGGCCGCGCGCCACGCGGCCTCGCTCTGGGCGAGCAGGTCCAGGGACGGCACCAGCACCAGCACCCGCCGGGCCCGCAGTTCGGCCGCGCTGCGCGCCGCGACGAGGGACTTGCCCGACCCGGTGGCCATCACGACCTGGGTACGCAGCCCCCGCCCGGGCAGCCGGCCGGCGGGCACCTCGAAGGCCTTCAGCACCGCGTCCACGGCCTCCCGCTGATGCGGCCGCAATTCCATCCTCGGCATCCCGAACACCTCTGTTCGCCCACCCCCGGCATCCAGGACCTCGGGGGAAGTAGTCTAAAAATCTATTCTAGAAAGACGGGTGGACGGGACAGACTCTCCCCATGACCGGTCCCACCTTCGGCGAACAGCCGCACCCCGACGGGCACGGGCCCTCGACGCCCGTCGGCTTCGGGCCCCCGATCGAACCACACGGCCCCGGAGCTTTCGGTCCGCCGCCCCAGCCGTGGCCGGTCGCACCCGCTGCTCCCGCCCCCGCCCCCGCCCCCGCGCGCGACCGGTTCACGGACCGGCCGGGCACGGTGGTCGTCGCGGTGCTGGTCGCCGTCCTGCTGGCCATCGGCGGCGGCGCGTTCGCCACCGTCCGCAGCGACCGTGGCCAGCCCCTCGCGCAGGACGGCAAGAAACCGGCCACACCGTCAGGTTCACCCTCGGTCGACCAGGGCGACGGCAAGGGCCCCGGTGTAGGCCGCGACGTCTACGACCCCAACATCGACATCAAGCCAGGTCAGGCCCGGGTCTGGCTGCGCGACAACCAGACCGAGGTCGTCGGCGCGGGAACCACGCAGTTCGGCCCGTGGCGGGTCGGCGACGTGGTGGTCAAGGCGATGTACAAGGAGGTCACCGCCTACGCGGTGGCCGACGGCCAGGAGAAGTGGAAGGTCCCGCTGCAGACGCCGCTGTGCGGAGTTCCGCCGGCCCCCTCCGCCACCGGCAAGCTGGTGCTCGGCGTCCGCGAGAAGGACTCGGAGACCTCGCACTGCACGGATCTCCAGCAGATCGACCTGACCACGGGCAAGGCCGGGTGGAAGGCTCCGGTGCCCCAGGAGAACCCGTACGACACCACGGGGGAGTTCACGCTGGCGATCACCGGTGACACCGTCGCCGTCGCCCGGACGGCCGTCATGAGCGGCTTCTCGGTCACCGACGGCAGGAAGCTCTTCGGTACGTCGAGCGAGAACGGCTGCTCCCCGCGCGAGTTCGCCGGGGGCTCTCGGCTGATGCTCGTACGCAACTGCCCCGAGGTGGTGATGCTCCAGGAAGTGGACCCGGCCACGGGCACCGCCAAGTGGAGCCACCAGTACGACAAGGGCTGGAAACTCGGCCGGGTCCTGTCCATGGACCCGCTCGTGGTCGCCGCCTACCACAACGAACGGAAGGTCTGGAACATCACGGCGTTCACCCCGGACGGCAAGGTCCGCTCGCAGAGCGACGCCGAGTTCGGGGTCACCGGCCGCTGCAACGGATGGGGCAACGCGGACGGCCTCCAGGAGTGTGGCGCCGCCGTGGCCGACGCCGACACGCTCTACATCGGTGCGGGCAAGCCCGGCAAGTCCCTCGGCATCGACGACACCAACCAGGTCGTCGCCGTCGACCTGAACACCGGCAAGGAGAAGTGGCGCACCATCGAGCAGCCCAAGGGCCGCACCGTGTGGCCGCTCGCGATCGAGAACGGCAGGGCCGTCGTGTACGTCTCGCCCGGCAGCGGCGAGGCGGCCTCCGTCGTGTCCCTTGCCCCCGCCGACGGCGCCTCGCAGCCGCTCCTGCAGAGCCCGGCCGCGGCCGAGGGCGCCGAGGGCGTCTTCTACACCTCGGCCCTGCGCATCGCCTGGGCGGGCGGACGGCTGTTCCTGCTCAACGGCAGGGTCTACAGCCCTGAGCCCAGGAAGACGAGCCGCGCGCTCCTGTCCTTCGGCAAGTAGCCCGCGTACGCAACCAGGACCAGGACCAGGCAAGCAAGCAAGCAAGCAAGGAGGAGGCGCCCGGTGCGCAATCCGCAGGACGACGCCGAAAGGCGCAGGATCGTCATCGGGATCTACGCGGTGACGGCGGTGGCGGCCACCGCTGCCGCCGTCGGCGCCCTGGCGATGGTCCACAGGGCCGAGGACCGCACCGGCGCCTCCTCGACCGCGGGGTGGAAGACGGTGGTCAACCCCGAGCACGGCACCGCGTTCGACGTCCCGCCGGACTGGGAGGTCGTCTCCTCCAGCGTCTTCAGCGGCTATGCGGACCACA
The DNA here is from genome assembly GCF_042736725.1 of Streptomyces sp. NPDC060028. NCBI lineage: Bacteria > Bacillati > Actinomycetota > Actinomycetes > Kitasatosporales > Streptomycetaceae > Streptomyces > Streptomyces sp. NPDC060028. The sequence goes on from NZ_JBHWVJ010000058.1 coordinate 20,218, forward strand.
AGGACCCGGACAAGGCCCTCATCGGGCACACGGCGCCCGCGTTCTTCAAGTCCAAGTGGTGCAGCATCGACGGCAACGGCGACGGCGTGGTCAACGACGTCCACCTCGCCAGCACCGGAACCAAGGGTGCCGACGGCGCCAAGTCCACCGCCGAGGTCGCCGAGAAGACCGCCCCGACCTGGGTCTACGCCGCCTACACCCAGCCGGACAAGTCCGTCGTGAAGTGGGACAAGCCGGTGGAGTACACCACGAAGTACGGAGTCAAGGGAACCTACGTCAAGGCCCACTCCGAGGGCTCCGAAAAGTCCAACCGCTGCGATGGTGACGGCAAGGCGATCGCCTTCGGCTTCAAGAACTCCCAGGGCGACTTCGTCGCCTGGGACTTCTACGGCCGCACGGGCGTGCCCGGCGCCGTCAGCGACAAGCTGATCATGCGGATCCTGAGCACGGTCCGCCTGTCGGGAGACCCGAAGCCCACGGCCCCGCTGTGACCGTCCCGCCGGCGCCCCGCACCCCGCGTGGCAAGGTCGGCCCGGGAGAGCCCGCCCGGTGGTGTCCTCACCCGGGCGGGCGCCGGTGCGCGGGAGCCCCGCAAGCGCGGGGCGTCAGCGCGTCGGGATCACGCCCCCGTCCACGCGCAGCACCTGCCCGGTGATGTGCCGCGCGGCGGGCGAGGCGATGAACCGCACCACGTCGGCCACGTCCTCGGGCCGCCCGGCCCGGCCCACCAGGGTCTCCGCCACCCGCTCCTCGTGGAAGGCGGCGGAGCGGCGGTCCCGGAAGAACTCCGTGCTGTCGATGTACCCGGGCGCCACGACATTGCAGGTCACTCCGCGCGGCCCCAACTGCCCGGCGAGGAAGATGTTCCAGGTGTTCATCGCCGCCTTGGCCGCGCCGTACGAGCCCGCGCCACGGTCCGCGGCGAAGGAGCCGATGTTGACCACCGCACCCCCCGGGCCCAGCAGCTTGTCCACCGCGGCCGTGGTCAGGACGGCGCCGAGCAGGTTCGCGTCCAGATTGGCCCGCCACCGCTCCGCGAGCCCCCGCAGGTCGCTCGGCGGGGCACCGTCGAACTCGCGGTTGCCGCCCGCGTTGTTGACCAGTACGTCGACCACGTCCGGCAACCGCCCGCGCAGCGCCTCCAACTGCTCCGGGTCGGTGGCGTCGCAGACCACGGTGGTCAGCGCGCCCTCCAACTCCTCGGCGGCGCTGCTCAGCACCTCCGGCCGGCGACCGGTGATGATCACGTGGTCGCCGCCCGCCAGGAAGGCCGCGGCGACCGCCTTGCCTATGCCCGTGCCGCCACCGGTGACCAGGACTGTCCGAGTCATCTCCACACTCCTCAAGAGTTTGGTGCTGCTGGTTGATGTCCGGTCGACGCGCTGAGAGGGGTCAACCGCGATTGCGCTCGGCGGGCAGGGGCGCCGCGGCCCCCGCCGTCCCTGCCCGCTGCTGCTGCGCGAGCGTCGTCGCGAACCGCGCCCGGGCCACCGGGCCGATCAGCGCGACCGGCAGGGTGACGGCAGCGGCGATGGCGAACAGCGGGCCGAAGTGCTTCTCGTCGGCCAGCCCGCTGACCAGGAAGGTGCTCAGGGCCGCCCCGGTGTACACCGCGCTCGCCACCAGCGAGGTGGCGATGCCGCGGACCTGCGGCGGGGCCACCTGCGTGCCCCAGGTCTGCACGATGGACTGCACCAGCGCGAAGGCGAGCCCCGAAAGGACGCTGCCCGCCAGGACGGTGGCCATCGACTGCGCGGGCACGCACACCAGATAGCCCGCGCAGAGCAGCGCCCCGCCCACTCCGAAGTGGGTGGCCGCCGAGACCCTTTCGCCCAGGGTCCGCACCGCGAGCCCGCCCGCGACGGCGGCCAGCCCGTAGCTGCCGGTGACGAGCCCGGCGTCCACGATGCTGTGGCCGCCCACCTGCAGCGCGGCGTTGAAGAAGTTGAAGAAGCCCAGCATCGCCGCGCCCTCGAACACCGCGAACACCACCAGGAAACGGAACCATCCGATACGGAACACCGTGGCCAGCCGCTCGCCCACGCTCATCCCGGCCGGAGCCGCGGAGTGCGCCTCGGGCATCCGCCCGAACGCCACCGCGAGCACCGGCGCGCAGACGGCGACCAGCAGGATCGCGGCCCGCCAGCTCCACAGGTGGGTGAACACGCCCGCGACCACGGTCGCGCCCGCCGTACCCACCGCTCCGGCCGCCAGCAGGCTGGCCACCGTCCGCTGCCGCCGCTCGAACGGCAGCCGGTCGCCCACGTAGGCGACCATCACCGGCAGCAGGGCCGCCGCCGAGGCCCCGGCGAGCGCCCGGCCCAGGATCAGCAGCCCCAGGTTGGGGGCCAGCCCCGAGAGGACGTCGGCGACGCACATGCCGAGCAGTGCGAACCGCATCACCCGGACCCGCCCGAACACGTCCGAGATCAGCCCGTGCACCGGCTGCATGATGCCGAACAGCAGCAGGTACGCCGTGAGCGCGACGGTCACCGAGGCCACGCTGACGTGCAGCCCCTTGGCCGCCGGCAGCAGCAGCGGGGTGATCACGATCCGGTCGAAGTTTCCGAGGAAGGAACCGGCGTACAGCAGTTGGAGGTGTTTGCTCTCGGCGGCCGGCTTGTTCATGGGGAGGGCTCCTTGCCTAGCGGGGCTGCGGGGGATCGAAGGGAGCCGTTCCGAAGCCCCGCGCCTCCATCAGCTCGTGGCTCAGGTATCCGTCGTGGGGACTGACGTCGCCGGCGCTGTACGTAGGCAACGGCCCCAGCAGCACCTTGCGGATCGACCGCTCCCGCAGGGCCGCCAGCGCGAGGTCCGGCTCGTCGCCGAGGATCGTCAGCGCGAGGGTGTCGCGCAGCGGCCCGAAGCCCTCCGCACGCTGCCAGGGCAGCACCCACACACAGGGGAACGACAGCTCGATCCGCGCCCCGGGATGGTCGGAGCGGTCGCACAGCAGCACCGCCGGCCGCAGCCCCGCCGAGCCGTCGCCGAGGTCCGCCACCGGCCCGTCCGGGTAACGGGCGGCGGTGACGTCGACCGCACCGTCCTGCCGGGAGGCCAGGTGCGCGCGCAGAGCGAGCGCCTCGGCCAGCGGCAGCACCGGCACCTCGGCCGCCGGGGACTGCGGCGGCGCAGCGGTCAGCCGGGCCAGCCGGTCGGCCAGCGCCTCGGCGAGCACCGCCGGGTCGCCCTCGGTGAACACGGCGGTGGCGTTGGTGCACCGCATGCCGGCGTCGTAACCCACCGAAGCGCAGATGACGTCGAGGGTCTGCTCGGTGACCGGGCCGGTGTGCAGCAGCTTCGAGCGCCCCGGGCCGCGCAGGACGACCCGCCGGTCCTGGCCGTAGCGCTGTTCGGCCGCGTCCCCGCCGAAGACCAGGCTCAGGTCGGCGGCTTCCACGAGCGCGTCGGCCGTGGCATGGCTGCCGGGCAGCAGCGAAAGGTAGTGCGGGGCGACCCCGGCCTCCAGCAGCGCGGCGATCATCCGCGCCGGGGTGAACGGATCACGGGTGCCCGGCCGCACCACCAGCCGGTACCCGCAGGCCAGCGCGGTGAGCCACTGGGTGTGCGTACCGGGGTTGTTGCTCGGGGCGATCACGGCGAGCACGTCGCCGCGCCGCGCCCACACCGCCGAGATCTCGCCGGGCGCGATGTCGCCGCCGAGCCCCGCCGGCCGTTCCGCGAGGACGCGGGCGCCGACGCCCGCGAAGGTCTTGGCCACGTCCTGGAGCGAGTGGCGGGCCACGGTGACGGGCACCCCGGCGACCCGGGCCTGCAGCTCGCAGTACGCCGCGGGGGACAGCCCGTTCAGCGTGGCCGTGGCGAACAGCTCGCCCGCCCGCCTCAGCACCTCCGCGTCGGGGGTGCGTTCCGGCCCGGTGCGGGCCTGCGCCACGGTCAGCCGGGCCAGCAGCGGCGGCGCCAGGTGGACGGTGGCCAGGGGCGTGCCGTCCACCCCGCACAGTCGCGCCTGCTCCGCCGACCGGGCCGGGAGGCCGGCCCGGAGCAGCGGGATCTCGTACAGCTCCGTCGCGACCGTCATCAGTAGACGCCCTCGACCACGCCGGCGCCGCCGCCCTCGTACGGGCGCACCGCCGACAGCTCGATGCCGGGGAAGGCGTCGGCCGAGGCCCGGCGCGTGGCCAGGTCCCGTTCCAGGGTGGGCGGGGTGAAGTAGTCCCGGGTCAGCACCGTGATGACGACCCGCCCGTCCTCGTCGTCGGCCACGGCGCGGCCGGGGTCCTCGGGATCGACCAGCTCGACGACGGTGTACGGGTAGTACGGCCGGAAGGTGCAGGCCGCCGCGTCACCGGGACGGCGGGTGCGCTGCGGGGCGACGCCCATCATCGTGTTCCCGTAGGCCCCGGCGAGCTTCGCCTCGGGGAAGACCTCCTCCTCGAACAGGCGCAGCGTCTCGGAGTCCATGCTGGTGCCGCCCCAGATGATCCCGCGCACCGCCGCGCGCAGCGGTGCGTACACGTCCTCGCGGGCGGCGATGGCCTCCAGGATTTTGGGGGTGGTGGAGATGCCGCGGATGTCCTGGGTGGTGAGCACGTCCTTGACCTGGTCGAGGATGTGGTCGACGTAGCGCCGGTACTCGTCGTGACGGCCCTGGGTGACGCAGCGGCGCACCCAGCGCGGGTCGATGTCCACGAAGTAGCAGAGGTGTCCGCGCAGTTCGGCCAGCGTGCCGATGTTCTTGGACATCACGTGCGGTCCGGTGGGCCCGATGTGCAGCCAGTGCCCCTCGCCCGCCGGGAAGCCCTGCTCGTCGAGCATCATGGACTGCCAGGCCACGTTGCGCCGGCGCGAGGTGGCGTCGACGATCCGCTTGGGCGCCCCGGTGGCGCCCCCGGACTCGTGGATCCCGAAGCGGGCCGCCTGGCCCAGGCTGCCGCGCGGGATCAGCTGATCGGCGGCGATCCGGCTCCAGTCGACCGAGACCTCTTCGAACAGGCGCAGGTCCGCCAGGCTCTGGACGTCCGTGCGGGGGTCGAAGCCGAAGGTCTTCGCCCGGTCCACCCAGTACGGGCTTCCGGTGAGCGGGGAGAAGTGCCACTCCATGGTCGCCCGGACGAGGTCGTCGATGTCGGGGGACCGTTCGAGGGGGGATTCAAATACGGAACTGAAGTCGTCAGCCATCTCGGATCGATCCCGTCGTAAGCCGTTCCGCTGATTGTCAGTAGCCCTGATGAGTTTTCAGTATGTGGGTCTCTTCGCGAGGCCGTCAAGGCTGCACGGGTGATCCGGACACCTCTGGCGGAAAAATGACGAGACGTCACATCCGGTGCCCCGCAGGGAAGTTCGAAAGGGAAACGGAAGGTGCGGACGGTGAGCGTCCGCCCCGCCCCGGATCAGCGCCGGACACGGGCGCCCGGCCCGGTTCCCCGGGCCCGCGCCCCGTCCCGGGCGTCAGCAGTGCGTCCCGCGCGTCCCAGGCCCTGGTCCGGTTGCGCAGCAGCAGCCCCGATGGGGTCCAGCCCAGCTCGGCCGGCCGTCAGCCGCCCGCGACCGCGGGGACGATCACCAGCTCGGACCCCGGCGGCACCGGGGCCGCGAGCCCGCCGCACCCCCGCACGTCCTCGTCGTCCACGTACAGGTTGACGAACCTGCGCAGCCTGCCCTCCTCGTCGACGACCCGGGCGAGGATCCCCGGATGGCCGGACTCCAGCGCGTTCAGCACACCCGCCACCGTCTGCGCGCCGACGCCTTCCACGGCGACCCGCACATCGCGGGCCCCGCCGGTGTACGTACGCAGGATGGTCGGAACACGGACGATGACACTCATCGCGAAGCCTCTCCGCAGCCGGGCAGGAAGTCGTGCAGGTGGTCCTTCAGGAACTCCTCGACGCCGCGCGGCGCCCGGTGCGCGATCCGCACCACGTCATCGCCGGACGGATCGCCCGCACCCGCCCGCAGCAGGGCGAACAGCGCGGCGCCGCCCTCGGCCTCCTCGCCCGCGCCGTGGCGCCGCGCCAGCCAGGGCGCCACCTCCTCGGGCAGCAGCTCCCTGCACCGCACCCGCCGGGCCGTCAGCCCCGACAGCAGCCCGGCGATGTCCCGGCAGGCGGTCGGAGCCGAGCCGCCGAGACGGTACGTACGGCCCTCGTGGCCGGGCTCGGTCAGCACCCGGGCGGCCACCTCGGCCACATCGCGGGCATCGACCATGCCGATGCCCCGGCCGCCCACCGGGTCGACCAGCACTCCGCGCTCCCGCACGTCCGCCGCCTGCTCGCCGATCAGCGACTGCATCAGCGGATCGGGCTGGAGAACCGTGTACGGCAACCCGCGGCGCAGCAGGTACTGATGGGTGATCCAGTCCCGCCGCGCCCCGGGCACCGGACTGTCCTGGCGCACCGCCGGACCCCAGGACGAGACCTTCACCAGGCGCGCCCCGACGTCGGCGGCCGCGTCCACCGCCGCGTTCTGCGCCGCGACCTGGCCCGGCGTGTGAGGGGTGAGCAGCAGCACCGCCTCGCAGCCCTCGGCGGCCGCCCGCAGCGCCCCCGCGTCACCCTCATCGCCGGGCTCCGCCAGCGCGACCACCTCCGCGCCCCGCTCCCGCAGCGCGGCGGTGGTCAGCCGTCCCACCGCACCCGCGGCGCCGATCACCAGCACAGGCATGGCGGCCCCTCCTTCCCCTCCTTCCTCGCAGCGGCGGTCAGTGCTTCTGGCCGTGCTCGTGGCCGTGCTTGTGGCTGTGCGGGTGGTGGCCGTGGTCGCCGTGCCCCTCCGGCAGCACCCCGCCGTGCGCGGCGAGATGGCAGGACGGGCACACCATCCGGCCGCGGTGGTCGTGCAGGGTCTCCACACTGGTCGGCTCGCCGCAGTCCACGCAGAGGTCCACGCGTGCCAGGTGCTTGGGGCTCGGCGCCTGCTTCTCCACCCGCTCGACGACGAGGATCTCCCCGTCCGGCACGGTCAGCAGCCCGGCGATCCGCTCGGCCTGCGCCTGGGCGAACTTCGCCTCGTCCTCGGCGGTCGCCGTGCCGTCCTCGATGCGGGAGGCCAGCGCCCAGATCTCCTCGGTCCGGTAGACGATGCTGTCGGCCTTGGCACGGATCTGCACGCCCGAGGCGCCTCCGCGCTCCCAGAAGGTGAACACGTTGCGGCCGGCATCCTCGTGGATCAGGTTGCGCTTGCCGTACGTACACCCGGTCAGCACCTGCAGGGCGTCCACCGCGCAGGCGTCGGTCTCCGTCACGAGGACGAGATCGCCGCTGGCCTCCTTCAGGCCGAGCTCGGCCATCGCGGCCTCGGCGGCCCGCACGCCGAAGGCCACCCCGGGGCACTCGTGCTGGTGGAATCGGATGACGTCGTTGTACGCCTGGGTACGGTCCATGATGACCTCTCGTTCGGTTGGTGACGGCCGGTGGTGACGGCCGGTGGTGACGGCCGGTGTGAGGGAAGGCGGGGGAACGCGGTTCAGGCGCGGACGGCGCCGCGACCCGCAAGCGCCGGCACGACGCGGATCGGGGCCCGGCGCCCGTTGTCGCCCTCGAAGTAGGCGCGCAGCGTGGGACGGTGCAGGTCGACGACGGAGAGGATCAGCGTCCACTGGCCGGACCCGCCGGCCAGCATCCGGTCGAGCTCGGTGCAGCTGTCGCGCAGCGGGTCGTCCGGCCAGGGCACCCGGTGGGTGTGGTAGTTGCCGAAGAGCACCCAGCCCGAGGCGTCGCAGGCCCGCTCGATCTCCATCAGCTCCCGCGGGTCCGCCACCCAGCCGCGCTGCTCGTTGGGGGTTTCCGAGGGGATGGCGAAGGCGTCGACCACGTCGTCCATCCCGCCCCGGTGCCGCTGGTCGTGCCGCAGGTTGGAGATCAGCGGGAAGACCGCGCCGACCTCGATCCCCGTCTCCGTCGGACGCCCGGCGATCATCCCGAAGGCCTTGCGCTCCTCGGTTTCGCCCTCCAGGTAATGCCCGGTCAGCTTGCGCACGGCATGCGCGACGAGACTCGCGTACAGCGGCCGCATGAAGACGATCTCGGCCGCCTCGGAAAGCTCCGCCGTAGACACCCCACCCCCCGCGCCCCTCACCGCACTCCCCGCCCACCCGCACCGAACCCGCCACCCGAGCCACCATCCACACCGGCCCCGACGCCAACCCCCGAGCCCGCTCCGGCGCCCGAGCCTTCGGCAGCGCCCGTACCGACGGCAGCGCCCGCGCCGGTGCCCGCGGCACCTACGCCCGTGCCCGCGGCGGCGGTACCCGCGCCGCTCCCCCCACCCCCGGGAGGGAGCCACGCCCGGGCCCGGTCCACCGCCCGTCCGGCCAGTGCCACCGACTGCCCCAGATACGCGGCCGGGTCGAAGATGGAGTCGAGCTCGCCCTCACCGATCGGCGCACCGCCGAGCGCGTCCTTGCCCGCCATCGCGCGCAGCGAGTCCCCGTTCTGCCGCGCCGCCTGCGCGAGCTCGTAGACGTACTCGTGCGCGGTCTGCTTGCCGATGTACTTGCCGATCGCGAGCATCAGCTTCTCGGTGGCTATCTGCTCCGCGACCTCGCGGACGTTGTCCCGCAGCCGCTCCGGCCGTACCGCCAGACCGTCCACCACGTGCGCCACGATCTCGCACGCCGACAGCGCGTAGTGCGACACGTCCGGCACGCACGCCCACTCGATCCGCAGCGTCCGCGAGTCCCGCTCGTGGTCGCCGCCCATGCAGGCGAACGCGTTGGCCACCTGCGCGGCCGCCAGCCGGGCCATCACCACGGCCTGCTCGCACCCCTCCGGGTTGCGCTTGTGCGGCATGGTGCTGGAGCCCACTTGGCCGTGCCGCCAGCCGAGTTCCAGCTCACCGAACTCCGGCCGGGACAGGATCCGCACCTCGTCGCCGATCCGGCCCATCGTGCCCGCCACCATCGCGACGGTGGACACGTACTCCACCACCCGGTCGCGCGAGACGTGCCACCCCACGTCCGGCTCCGCGAGCCCGAGCCGGCGGGCGAACGCCGCCAGCAGCGGCAGCGCCTGCTCCCCGAAGCCGGCCATGGTGCCCACCCCGCCGAAGAGCTGGGCCGCCAGCACCCGGCCGCGCAGCCCCTCGATCCGCTCCAGGTGGCGCACCAGCTCGTCGATCCAGCTGCCGATCTTCACCCCGAAGCCCATCGGAAGGGCCGGCTGCGCGTGGGTGCGCCCCAGCGCCACCGTGCCCGCGTGCTCCCGCGCCAGCGCGGACAGCGCGCCGACGATGCCGCGCAGCCGCGCGTCCATCTCGTCCAGGACATCGCGCATCTCCAGTGCCTGCGCGGTGTCCTGGATGTCCTGCGTGGTCGCGCCGTAGTGCACGAACTCCCCGGCGTCGCCCTCGCAGGCGGCCTGGAAGACCCGCAGGAACCCGACCAGCGAGTGGCTGCTGCTGCGGATCCCCGCGCGCACCGCGGCGAGGTCCAACTGCTCCACCCGGGCCGTCCGCGCGATCACGGCGGCAGCCTCGGCGGGGATGATGCCCAGCTCCGCCTGGCTCAGGGCCAGCGCGGCCTCGACGTCCAGCCAGCGCTGGTAGCGACATCGGTCGCAGAAGATCCGGTGGCTGGCCTCGGTGCTGTACCGGTGGCCGTAGAAGGCCGAGTCGGTGATGTGGCTGCGCGCGTGCGCGCAGTCCCGCGCTCCCGGGTCCAGCTCCGGGTCGGCGGTCGGGTCGGCGGTCGGGTCGGGTCTCCTGTCGGGTGCGGTCGCTCCGGACGCGCTCATCGGCTTCCCCTCTCGGTTCGCTGTGCCGTGCTGCCCGGCCTCGCCGCCCGGTTCCCCCGCGGGCGGCGGACCTCGCGGTACGGGCTGAATCCGTACGGGCGTTCCTGTGGCCGGACCATCGCCGCCGAGGCGATGTCCTGGGCGATGCGGCGCGGCGCGACGCCGAGGTCGCGCGCCCCGGTGAGGACGTCCCCGACGAGCTCGCGCATCATCGACGCGAGCGTCTCCAGCACCTCCTGCGGCGCGGGCGTCCGGCCGGGCCCGAACAGTGCCTCCATGGAGGCGGAGCCGCCGATGCCGCCGATGAAGTCCGGGACCACCACGACTCCGCGGTCCGTCAGGAGCTGCTCGGCCGTGTCGCTGAGACCGCAGTTGGCTCCGACCACGACGACCGGCACCGGCAGCAGCGCGGCCTGCTCGGGAGTCAGCGCGTCCTGGCCGCCGGCCAGGACCAGGACGTCGGCCGGCATGTCGAAGAGCGCGTCTCCCGGCAGCCGCAGCGGGGAGCCGAGCAGGCTCGGTACGGACCGGCGCTGGTCGATGCTGAGCATGTGCCCGATGTCCAGTCCGCGCGGGTCCACCAGGCAGCCGTGCTCGTCGGCCACCGCGGTGATCCGCACCCCCTCCTCCAGCAGCGCCAGGGCGCAGGCGCGACCCAGATTGCCGAAGCCCTGGAGGGTGACGCTCAGCTGGCCGGGGCGCAGGTCCGCCGAGGCGGCGAGCGCGGCGTGGGCGAGCGCGTGCCCCGCCCGCCGCTGGCCCACCGTCAGGGCGCCGACCGGCGCGTCCAGCAGGCCCATCCGGGCCCGGAACTCCTCGTCCGGTAACTGCTGTGCCGCGCGGATCGCGACCTTCACCGAGCCGATGCCCAGCGCGCCCGCGATGCCCTCCAGCTCGTCGAAGCGGGTCCCCATGTCGCACCCCATGCTGAAGCGGGTGCGCAGCTCGTCCTGGAGGAACTCCACGAAGCGCCGGAGCACCGGCAGCCGCTGCGGGCCGTTCGGGTCGTAGGCGATGCCGCACTTGGCGCCGTCGACGTTGATGCCGAGCACGCGCTGCTTGAGCGTCATGCGGCTGGAGAGTGTGTGCAGGGTTTCGACGGTGAGCCCGGCCTGCATCCGGCAGCCGCCGGCGGCCAGTCGGCAGTCGGTGCCGTCGTAGACGAGATATCCGGGGCAGTGCTCGACCGGATCTGAATATTCGATGACGCGGACCATCACGCCCCCTGTTTGATGGCTTGACTTGATCCGAGCAAAATTGATTATCTGTGCATGTGACAATCAGTACGACTGTCAGAAATGAAGCATGTCTGAGCGCCTGTCAGGCCGTCAAGGCTTCGCGAAAGACCGGTCGTATCCTTGACGTTCGTGGCGAGAGGAAAGCAGAAACTTGACCGTGAGCAAGGAACTGGACAGTGAGAGCCAACCCCTCTTCGAGGGGTTGCGCGGGTGGCACGGCTTCCTTCTGCGCAAGGCGAGCCAGCTGGTCACCGAGCAGGCTGAACAGGCGCTTTCGCAGCTGGGCCTGACCATGCGCCAGTTCGGAGTGCTCAATGTGGTGGAAGCCGAGCCCGGCCTCAACCAGCGCACCGTGGGCGCCAAACTGCGTATCGACCGGACCACGATCGTCGCCCTGGTCGACGAGCTCGAACAGGCCGGTCTGCTGGAGCGCCGACGAGGCTCCGACCGGCGCACTTTCGCCCTGTACCTGACCGAACGGGGCGCCGAGTCGCTCCAGGAGGCGGGCGAGGTGATGACCAAGGTCCATGAGGAGTTCCTCGACCCGCTCTCGAGCGAGGAACGAGATCTCCTGAGGGGCCTCCTCGTCCGCCTGGCCGTCCACCAGCCACCCGAATAGCCCCCGCCCGAGCCGCCCGGCGTCCCCAGCCGCCCCACCGGCCCCGGCAGGCCAGGCGTCCCACCTGGCCCAACGACCCCAGCTGACCCGACGCCTCCAGCCGACCCACCGGCTCCACCTGCCACAACGGCCCCCATCACCCACCGGCCCCCACGACCCACTGGCCCCAGCCGACCCACCGGCCCCCGCGGCCCCGCCCGGCAGACAGCCCTAGGGCCCGGCGGGCCGGCGGGCCCGCACGACGGTCGCGAACGACAGCCTCACCCCCGTACCGGTCCCCACCGTGTGCTCCACCCGCTCCGCCCGCTCGACCGTCAGCCCCGCGAGCTCGCCCACCAGGACCTCAGGGGCATAGGCCTGCTCCGGATCGGACGGCCCGCCCACCCCCCGGCCCACATTGTCGGCGTGGTGGCCCACCACCACGATCCGGCCGCCCGGCGCGAGCGAGCGCGCCGCGCCGGCCAGCAGCGCCGCACGCCCGCCGGACTCCGGGTGGACGTAAGCCAGCAGGATCAGTCCGTAGGCGCTCGACGGAGACTGATGATCCGTCAGATCAGCTTGCACGGTTCGTACGTCCAGCCCTTCCTGCCCGGCCAGTTCCCGGGTCCGGGCCAGCGCCGCGGCGGAGAAGTCCACCGCCGTCACCGCCCATCCCCGCCGTGCCAGCCACAGGGCGTGCCGCCCCGCCCCGGCCCCGAGATCGAGCGCCGTACCCCCGCCCGCCCCGGGGGCCCCGGGTTCCAGGGGTTCGAGCTCCTCGACGACCAGGGGGTGCGGCTGGTGCGTCCAGCCGAGGTCGCCGTGGGTGTAGCGGCGGTCCCAGTACTCAGCGGAAAGCGTCATGATCTGCCTTCGTCCCTCAGCGCGTTGAAGCGGGAGAACGGCTCGCGCCGTAGCCCACACGATGCCCATCGCCGCTCTATCGGCGCTTGACCGATACTTCTTGACAGTGTCGCGGATCGTCACGGATGCTGCCGATTGCCTTCACGCAAGGACTACGCAAGAGCGCCTGCACGGCAATCAGGCCGGTCGGCGAGGAGTCGGCCGCCCGGCGAGCGCCGCGGCCGTGATCCTGGGAAGTGTGTGCTGTCATGACGCCAACCAGAGCAAAGCGGCTCAGAGAGTCGTTCGACCGCAAGGAACTCGCCCGGGTGGGCGTCCTGTTAGGGGTCGTGGCGGCCCTGCACATCATCGGCTTCGGCCTGTTCATCCACTACAACGGCATCCAGAAGTACCACACCATCTCCGACTCCCACGGCACCCTCCTCTACGCCGGCGCCGCGGGCCTCGCGTACGTCTTCGGCCTGCGCCACGCCTTCGACGCCGACCACATCTCCGCCATCGACGACACCACCCGCCTGCTCCTGCAGAAGGGCAAGAAGCCGCTCGGTGTCGGACTCGCCTTCTCCCTGGGCCACTCGACGGTGGTCATGGCCATGTGCGTCGGCGTGGCCTTCGCGGCCAACGCCGCCGTCAACTTCGAGGACAGCTTCGCCAGCACCGGCGGCCTCATCGGCACCCTGGTCTCCGGCACCTTCCTCTACATCGTGGCCGCGTTCAACTTCGTCATCCTGGCCGGCATCTGGAAGGTCTGGCGCCAGGTCAAGAGCGGCCGGTACGAGGAACAGCACCTCGAGGAGCTGCTCGCCTCGCGCGGGTTCATGAACCGCATCTTCAAGGGGCGCTACAACAAGTTCATCAACAACTCCTGGCAGATGTACCCCGTCGGCATCCTCTTCGGCCTCGGCTTCGACACCGCCACCGAAGTGGCCCTGCTCGGCATCTCGGCCTCCGCCGCGGCCGGCGCCGGCGTCGCCGGAGTCACCCTCCCGCCGCTGGCGATCATCGCCCTGCCGTTCATCTTCGCGGCCGGCATGTCCCTGATGGACACCATCGACGGCATCTTCATGTCGAAGGCCTACGCCTGGGCCTTCGGCAATCCGGTGCGGAAGATCTACTACAACATCACCACCACCGGAATGTCGATCTTCGTCGCCTTCGTCGTAGGCACCCTCGAACTCTCCGGCGTCCTCACGGACAAGCTCGGCGTCGCCGACAAGAAGCCCTGGAGCACCTTCAACGCGCTCGACCTCAACAAGATCGGCTTCTTCATCGTCGGCATCTTCCTCGCCACCTGGCTGGGCAGCGTGCTCTGGTGGAAGATCCGCCGCCTGGAGGAGCGCTACACCCCCGCCATGGGCGCCGGCGCCGCGGTCTCCGCCCTCGACCAGGTCACCATCGACCCCACCACCCTCACCCCCGAACGCCTGGCCGCCATCCGCCAGGCCATCCACCACGAACTCCACCACCACGGCCTGCACCACCAGCACGCCCGCACCCGCCAGGACGAACGCGCCCCCGCCTGACAGCGCGAAACGGCCGGTGCCCCTGTGGGGGCACCGGCCATCCGAGGAGCGTCAGGACCACCTCACCGAGGCCTGCGCCACCGCGACCACCACCCTCGACCCCGCAGAAATCCGCCTCCCCCGCTGACCCCCGCGCGAGCGGTACGCCCATCCGGGGCGGGCCCGGCGTGTACCGCCGCCCGGCATCGGCCCGCGGCCGTAGGTTTCGCAGCGGATACGCCTGGCCGCCTGGCCGCCTGGCCGTACAGCGAACAAGGAAGCGGGTGCCGGCGATGACCGAGCAGCGAACCGTCACCGTCTTCGGCGCGACGGGACACCAGGGAGGCTCCCTCGTACGGGCGATCCTCGCGGACCCGGGCAGCGGCTTCGCGGCCCGCGCGGTCACCCGCCACCCGGACTCGGACCCGGCCCAGGAACTGCGACGGCTCGGCGCCGAGGTGGTCCGGGCCGACCTGGACGACGAGGAAAGCCTGGTCGCGGCCCTCGAAGGCGCCTACGGGGCGTACCTGGTGACCAACTTCTGGGAAGACATGGACGCGGAGCACGAGAAGGCCCAGGCAGCGTCCCTGGCCCGGGCCGCCGGTCACACGGGTGTGCAGCACGCGATCTGGTCCACCCTCGAAGACACCCGCGACTGCATCCCGCTCGACGACGACCGGATGCCCACGCTCCAGGGCTCCTACAAGGTCCCGCACTTCGACGGCAAGGCCGAAGCCGACCAGTACTTCACCGATGCCGGCGTACCGACCACCTTCCTGCGCACCACCTTCTACTGGGAGAACCTGTTCGGCACGTTCGCCCCCCAGCGCGCCGAGGACGGCACCCTCGAGCTGAACTTCCCCATGGGCGACAGCATGTTCTCCGGCATCGCCGTCGAAGACATCGGCAAGACCGCCCTCGCCATCCTCAAGCGCGGCACCGACTTCATCCCCGCCACCATCAGCATCGCCGGCGAACACCTGCCCGTCGCCGACATGGCAAGGGCCCTCTCCGAGGCACTGGGCCAACCCGTGCGCTACCGCCCGCTGACCCCGGACGCCTTCCGAGCCCTCGGCTTCCCCGGCGCCGACGAGGTCGGCAACATGTTCCAGTTCTACGCCGACTGCGCACCCCGCTTCACCGCCGCCCGCGACCTCGAAGCCATCCGCACCCTCAACCCGGCCCTCCAGAACTTCTCCACCTGGCTGACCAAGAACCGGGCCAACTTCCCCCAGCCCTGACCGAGGCCCCCGACAACGCCTCACAGACCCTGCACCGCCCCCTGTCCGCCGGACTTTGGACGAGATTGGCTGGTCAGGCGATGACACGGGCCGTTCCAGAACGGCCCGCGCATGGGTTGCTCTGTCTACTTATGCGGGTGGGGCGAGCATGCGTTCGGTGCCGAGGTTGTTCATGCGAGTGTCCTGGTACATGGTGGTCTCGCCGTCGCTCCAGGTCTTGTTGGGGCCGTGGATGGGCTGCTCTGCGCCCAGGCCGCCGGTTGTGGTGCCGACGTAGTTGTTGAGTGCGCCGCTGGTCCAGCGGACCATGAGATCCCATTTCTGGTTCCCGGAGAACTGTCCGGAGGTCAGCAGGGTGGCGTCCTTCCAGGTGCTGTTGGGGTCCCTGAGCTTGTATTCCTGGCCGAGGGTGCCGGCGCTCACGTTGGTGTAGAGGGTGAGTTCTCCGTCGGACCAGCGGACCATGAGGTCGAATTCACCGGTGCCGGTGAAGTCTCCGGCGGTGATGGTGGCGACGGGCTTCCAGGCCGGGTTGGGTGCCATGAGCTGGCGTTCGCGGCGGAAGCCGCCGTTGCCGTCGCCGGGGTAGAGGAACGTTGTCGTTGCCGCCGCCGTTGTATCCGCCGATGTTGTCGACCACCTGGCCGGTGCGGGCCGCTGCTTTGTATCCCGTGATCCCCGGGCTGCCGGAGACGCCGCCGTAGTAGCCGCCGCACTCCATCATCTGACGGAACCCGTACAGCCGGGTCATGGGGACGTCGCACCTGATGGCCTGGTGCTTGCCGTTGACCGAACCGCCGGACGGGTATCCGACCACCGTCACGTTGTGCTCGTACGTCGTCGTGGTGGTGAAGGTGAGGGCTCCCGTGACGTTATCGGGCAGTCCCTTGTCGTTCGCGGTCACCGTGACGAAGGCGAAGCCCAGGTCGGACAGGGGGCCCTGGGTGGCTTTGGTACGGGGGTACCGAGGGTCTCTGTAGACGTCCGAGACAGGGAAGACTCCGGCTGGCTGCGCGGCTGCGGACTTGCCGTGGCGGTACTGGGCACGAAGATTCGGTGGGTCGCGCCGGCCAGGCCGTTTGCGCAGTGGCCCGCGGTGAGGACAAGATTCTTGCCCTTGCTGCGGACGACACTGCCGGTGCAGTACGTGTCGCCGCCGGAGGCGGCGGGGGCGAAACCATTGCCACGCTCCGCGTCGACGGGGGTGGCCTGGGCCATGAGCGACTGACGGGGGGACCGGCCGTGGCGGTATGGGTATCGGCAGCGGCGAGTAGAACCGCGCTGACGCCGAGAGCGAGCGGGGTTAACCATCTGGTCAAGGGACTGCTTCCTGAGCGGGATGTGATCGTCAGTTCGACGAGGAGGCAGGGTGTGCAGGGGCTTGAAGATCGTCAATGAAAAAGAAGGGTTTAAATGAGGATAGAAACGACGAGGATCGGTGCCGCCGGACTGCTGGCGCTGCTGTTGGCATCCGGAGCGGGTAGCGCGTTAGCGGCCCCGGCCGAGGGCCCGCCCCGGCCACTGCCCACCAGTGCGGAGCTGTCCGTCAGGCCGGGGGAGCGGGTCATCGTGACGACCGAGGCCCAGAGGTCCGGGGAC
The DNA here is from genome assembly GCF_042736725.1 of Streptomyces sp. NPDC060028. Taxonomy (NCBI): domain Bacteria; kingdom Bacillati; phylum Actinomycetota; class Actinomycetes; order Kitasatosporales; family Streptomycetaceae; genus Streptomyces; species Streptomyces sp. NPDC060028. Next base: position 36,952 of record NZ_JBHWVJ010000058.1, read on the forward strand.
GCTTTCAGCGGCGTCCGGGTGGCCTCGCCTGCCTTCGCCGCCGACGGCACCTTCCGTATGGACAACCTCCTCCTCAATGCGGTGGCGACGGTCTCCTGCACGGCCGAGCCGGGTTCCTACGAAGTGCGGTTCGGCTCGTCCAGGAGCGAGGACATCGGTGTGGAGGTCGACCGACTGTGGGGCAGGGTCCGGGTGGAGCCGGCCGATGCGGCGGAGCGGGCGGAGTGCGCGCGGCAAGTAGCCGCACGGCCGCCGGAGTCCATGGAAGAAAACTACCCCGCAGGCACTGAATGGCCGGCGTCCCCCTGGGACGTCCGCTCCGTGCAGCCCGGCGGGGAACTCCATGCCGAGGACGGGCTGGAGATGGGCAACGACGGCATGGTCGAGCTGTCGTCCCCAGGGTTCACGCGGCCGGTGGTGATGCACGGAGACAGGCATGTGAGCGCCACGGTCCGCATCCGGTGTGACGCCCAGCCCGGCCTCTACGTCGTGCATTGGAACGAGAAGGGCAGGCCCGCCAAGGAATGGGCCCGCTACCGGGTAACCGCACCCCCCGCCGACTGCCGCGAACCCGCGCCCAGCCCTCAGGCCGGTGAAGCGGCATCCCCGGTCCGCTGGTTCCTCGAGGTCGCTGCCGCCCTGGCTGCCGCGGGCGTCGGAACCTGGATCTGGCTGCGGCTCCGCCGCAAGACCCGCCGCTGAGGCCGGCGCGCAGTACCAGCAAGGCTCTGCGCCCGGCGGCGTGGCCTGGCCCGTGTCGCGTTGTGGGCTGCGCGGGAGGCCGCGAAGCAGTACGGAGCCCGTACGGCGTGGGGCAAGCCGTGGCCGACCGGGGCCGTATGGCGTGCTGGCTGCGCCTGGTGGGGTGGTTTTCGGTCGGCCTGGTTGTTGAGGCCGGGCCTGATTGCTGTTGGCGGGTGGGGCGTTCAGGGTGGGGAGCGGTGTCACGGGGACGCGGGACACGGGAGTGCGGGAGCGGGAAAATGTCACTGTCGGTGAGGGCGCGGGGCGGACAGGATTGAGATCAGTCAAGGGGAAACGCCCCGGGACATGAACTCACCGGAGTTGACATGGACTTCTCGCAGAACACCGACGCTTCCGCCAAGTCGGGTCTGAGCCTCTCCCGCAAGGCCGCGCTGGGTGTGGCGGCCGCCGCGGTCGTCAGTGGGGCGCTGTTCGCGCCGGCCGCGTTCGCCGCCGAGGCCGCGCCGTCGGGCAGCGCCGTGGTGGCCGGGTGCGCGGAGTGCTACCCCGACGTCATCTGATCCCGCCGACCGACCGACCGTCTGCTGCTGCCGGGGCCCGTCCACCACACACATGGGGTGGCGGGCCCGGCAGCCGGGCCAGAGCAAGGAGAGTGAGCCGTGGACTGGCTCGAACGCTGTGTGACCGACACGGATCGCTTCCTGCGTACGCAGTGGCGCCGGGGGCCCGCTCTGCTGCGCCCGGCCGATCCGCCGACGGAGGTTCTCGGGCTCGCCGATCTGGACGAGCTGCTGGATTCGGGCACCTTGAAGGTGCCGTACGCCGGGCTGTTCACCATGGCGGGCGCGGTGCCTGAGGCGGCCTACTGCCCGCCTCGGGTGGTGGCCGGCCGCTACCTGGAGGGGTGGCTCGACGCGGAGCGGGTGCGTGCCCTGATCCGCGATGAGCAGGCCACCCTGCAGCTGCGCTACGTCAACCACTGGTATCCGCCGGTGCGCGAACTCACCGCGGGACTGGCACGAGAGCTCGACCGGCTCGTCGAGGCGTTCCTCTTCTATTCGCAGCCCGGGCGCTTCGGTGCGGTGCACCGCGACGACGGCGACATCCTCGTGCTCCAGCTCAGCGGGGCCAAGCACTGGAAGGTCTACGGGGGGCCGGCGGACGGCCACTGGCAGCCCGTGCGGGAGGACGACCCGGGTGAGGTGTTGCTGGACACCGTCGTACGGCCGGGCGAGGTGTTGTACGTGCCCAACGGGTACGCCCATACCGCCCAGGCCACGGCGGACGGTCCCTCGCTGCACCTGACGATCGTGCTGCGCGAGGCCGGGGCCGACCACCTGCGGGCCCAGCTGCGGTCCTTCCTCGCCGAGGGCCTCGCCCTGCCCGCCCGTCCCCTGGGCGAGGACGACCTGACGGCGACGGCCGCCGCCCTGCTGGCCCACGTACGCGACCGGCTCGATGCCGCCGATGCCCCTTCCCTCGTGCACAGCGCCCGCCTGCACGCCTACAGCAGCCGCCCCACGGCCTGAGCGAGAGTGAGAGTGAGACCGACGATGGACTGGCTGACCCGATGTGTGGGCGACGAGCAGGAGTTCTTCGCCGCGCACTGGCGCCGCGCACCGGCTGTGCTGCGTCCCGAGTGCCCCCCGGTGGACGTGATCGCCGCCGCCGAGACCGATGCTCTTCTGGATGCGGGACTGCTGAAGGTTCCCTACATCGGGCTGGTCCATGCGGACAGCCACGTGCCCGTCGAGCGGTTCTGCACCCCGCGGGTGGTGCTCGGTGAGCTCGTCGAGGACTACGCGGACGGGGACCTCGTACGGCGCCTGGTCGAGGAGGAGCGGGCCACCGTGCTCCTGCGGTACGTCGACCAGTGGCACCAAGGCGTGCGGGCGCTGTGCGCGGGGCTCGGCGAGCAACTCGGCCGGCAGGTGGAGGCGTTCTTCTTCCGTACCCCGGCCGGCACCCAGGGCCGCCCCCTGCACCGCGACGACGCCGACGTCCTCGCGATCCAGATCAGCGGCGAGAAGCGCTGGCAGATTTACGCCGGACCGCGCGACGGCAACTGGGAGCCGGCCCGGGAGGACGGCGACCCGGGTGAGGTGCTCCTGGAGACCGTGCTGCGGCCGGGCGAGGTGCTGTACGTACCGCGGGGGTTCGCGCACCGCGCCGATGCGGTGGGGGACGCGCCGTCCGCGCACCTGTCGCTGACCGTGCGCGAGGCGGGCACCGCGAACCTGTACGCCCTGTTGCAGGCCGTCCTCGCCGACGGGGCGCACATCCCGGGGCGGCCGCTGGACGACCGGGAGCTGACCGAGGCCGCCGCGACGCTGATCGGGCACCAGCGCCGCGCGGTGGACGCGCTGTCTCCCCGGACCCTGGTCGCTCTCGCCCGTGACGCCATGCGTGGTGTGTGACGTCTCCTCGTACCCCCTGTGGATGGATGCGGACAGCCCCCGATGCCTTGTGCACGGGGGCTGTCCGGCTGCCGTGCGGTGATCTCTTCTGCCTATTCTTGGCCCGGGCATGCGATGCGCCGGCGGCCGGCACGACCCGTCGGGCCGGCGGCGAAGGGGCAAGGGGTGGCAGTGCAGGGGGAATCGGGACCGTTGGACGCGGCTCGGGGGCTGGGGGAGATCGACCTGGCCGTGTACGGCTGGGTGCTGGAGCAGCGTACGGGCGAGGCCGAAGCCGTTGCCGAGGGTGTCGGGATCACCGCCGGCCAGGCCGGGGCGAGCCTGGAGCGGCTGCAGCGGGCCCGGCTGCTGCACGCGCAGAGCGGTCCCGGCGGATCGCAGGCAGTGTTCGCGGTCGCACCCGAGACGGCGCTGGCGCAGCTCGCCGCACCCGTGGAGGCGCGGATACGGGAGCAGCAGGCCGGGCTCGCCGGGATGCGCCAGGACCTCGGCCCGTTCGTCGCCCGCTACCACCAGCGGCGCGCGCGCGGCGAGGGGTTGGAGCTCCTGGAAAACGTGCAGGACGTCCGCACCACCCTCAACCAGGCCTCGGACCGCTGCCGCAGGGAGGTCCTGACCAGCCAGCCCGGGGGCGGGGCGCGGGTCCCGGAGGCGATGCAGGAGGCGCTGGTGCGGGACCGGGCGATGTTGGCCCGCGGGATCCGGCTGCGCACGCTCTACCACCACACGGCCCGTTTCAACGGGCCCAGCCAAGCGTACGTGGCCGCCGCGTCGGCGCTGGGCGGCCAGTACCGCACCGCGCACGAGCTGTTCGGCCGGCTCATCGTGTTCGACCGCGAGGTGGCCTTCATCCCGGTCAGGGACGACAGCTGGGGCGCCGTCGTCATACGGGAGCCGTCCACGGTCGCCTATCTCTGTGAGATCTTCGAGCAGACCTGGGACCGGGCCACACCGTTCGCCGACGCCGCCGACCAGGGGCTCGAAGTGGTCTCCCGGGAGATCCACGAGACGATCGTGCGGCTGCTCGCGGCCGGGCTCAAGGACGAGGCCATCGCCCGGCGGCTCGGGATGTCGCTGCGTACGGCACGCCGTCACATCGCCGACATCATGGAAGAGCTGGGCGCCGCCAGCCGCTTCCAGGCGGGTGCCCACGCGGCTGCTCAGGGGCTGCTGGCGGCAGGCGACGGCTGCGAGGGGCAGCCGCCGTCCGGAGCGAACGCGGGCTGAGGACCGCCGTCGCGTCGCGTGTTCTCGGGAGCGGACTTTCGCGGCTGGTCGGTGGGCGCGAGGTGCCCGATGCTGGTCGTAGGCCCGGGCAGGACGTCTGACGGGCGGGCGTTGGGAACGAGAAGCGGGGGCGGGGCATGGACGGCGGCAAGACCATGGCGCCCTGGGCGGCGGCGCAGAGCGCCGCCCATCTCACCGAGCTGGTGCTGTTCTTGTCGGTCCATCTGGACCGGGCGCCGGGCGTGCTGTGGCCCGAGTACGAGCATCCGGCCCTGGGCGCCCCGGAGTGGTCGCAGGTGCTCGACGGACTGGCCCTCGAACTCGGCCCGGGTGCAGGCCTGGTGGCCCGGAGCGGCGGGACGGGCAATCCCGCCGCGCACCGGGTGGTCCATCAGGTCGAGGGGGCGGGGACGTGGCGCCTGTCCGGTGACCGGGGCGGCGCGGGCACGGACGGCTTCCGGTGCCGGCTGCGCTCGGGGGAGGTGCTGTACATCCCGGCCCGTTGGTCCTGGTCGGTGGAGCTGACGCCCGCAGGACGGTACGTGCTCACCGATCTGGCGCCGGTCTAGCTTTCGAGGCGGGGATCAGCCGCCCCAGGAGGTGTCGCACGGCTCCATCCGGCCATCGCCGGCCGCCTGGAAGTCCGTCCCGGTCGACTGGAGCACGATGTGACCGCATTCGATCTCGTCGGCGTACGCGGGGGAAGCGGGCTGCAAGGCCAGCAGGGCGGCGGTGGCGACGGCGGTGAGGAGCAGGGCGAGGCGCTTCGGCATGGTTTCCCCAGGGACATGGCGGGGCCCGCCCGCTGAGCGGGCCCGGTGCGGTGTGTGGTGCGGAGGCGGTGCGTGGACAACACTGGCGCAGCCCGGCGGCGTACGTACGGGAGCGGGCCCTTCACCAACATGCGTGACCGCAAAGTGAAGGGTGCTCAGATTCCCGCAAATGCCAGCAGAGCAGGCCAAACTCAAGGGCCTGGTGGGGCTCAGGAGACGTAACCGCGCTGGAGCGCGAAAACCGCGAGCTGGGTGCGGTTGGCCGTGCCGGTCTTGTCGCGCAGCCGGCGCAGGTGCGTGTCGACGGTGTGCGGGCTGATGCCCAGCCTCCGGCCGATGCAGCAGTACGTCTCGCCGCCCGCGAGCAGAGCCAGGACCTGGCGCTCGCGGGGCGTCAGGGTGGGCTCGCAGACGGCGGCCTTCAGGGTGTCCGGCATGGCTGGCTCCTCCTCGTCGACGGGGGTCCGCAGACGAGCCCTCGGGCCCGTCCGGAACACCTCTCACCCTGGAGCAGCCCGGGCCCCCACGGCGATGGCGAAACACCTCAGCAAACTGCGTGGCAGCAAAGCGAGGAGTCGACAAACCCCCCAAACCAGACAGGACCGCACAGCTGCTCCAACACGGACGACTGCCCGGTCCTCGACGCAACAGGCCGATGCACCGGCCGTGCCCATCTGCTTGGTCCGCCTCAAGGCGATCACGTCTCGGTCAACACGATCCAGGAGGAGACCCCGTCTATGGCGGAACCACACCTGGGAGGCCGATCACCTCCGGGCGCCGCTTCTAGTGGACGCGGACGGGGACCTGGTGCGCTCATGGGCGACATGGTTCATCGAACCGCGACGAAGACGGTCACCGGTACCGCGGTCACCCCCGGTTGTCCGTCAGGGCCTCGATCCTGGCGGCTCTGTACGCCGCGGTGCTGCGCACCGGTCCGTATGGTCCGGCGGGTGGGGTGCCGGAGCATGTGCGTGTCGACCGCGGGAGGCATTTCCTGTCGAAGGCGGTCTTGGGCGCGCGCTCGGCGTATCGGAGGCGAAGGACCTGCCCGCCTACAGCCCCATCTGAAGGGCAAGGCGGAGAACCTCAACCGACCCGCCGACCGGATGCTCTTCGCCGCCCTGCGCCGCACCCGCAGCACGGGCCCGCCGCTTGCGCAAGGACGCGAAGAAGGCCGAGGCACTGCGCCGGCAGCGCTTCGCCCCGGCCACCACCCCCCACGACACCACAGCGCCTGGGCGCCGTCACGGCGGCCGAAGCCGACCGCGAACTTGCCGCGGACGATCACAGCGACCTGACCGCCCTCACCCTGCCCGACCTCGCCCCGCCCGCGCCGCCACCCCCGGACCCGAACACCCCGGCCTCTCCGGCGCGCCGCCAACGCCGAGACCGCAGCGCCGGAGAGGACGAGCGATGACCGGCCAGCTGCCGCCGCGGGAGACCGACCACTACGTCACGACCCGCGCGCTCTGGCCGCTCGGGCGAACATCACCGACACGATCGAGGCCAGGGCGCGGATGTGCCTCCACGGCCCAGCCGGCGTCGGCAAGACACTCGCCGTCAACGTCTGCCTGCGCGAGCTCGAGCGCGCCCGGGGCGACGAAGTCTGCCGCATCACCTTCCGCGCCCGCCCCACCGCCCGCGCGGTACGTCACGAGCTCTTCGCTCCGCTCGTCTGCCGGGCGAACCCCCGCGTCACCCATCCGAGTTCGATCGTCTGCTTCTGGGCTCTCTCGCAGCCCGCCTCGTACGCGCTGGTCGTGGACGAAGCACAGTGGCTCACTCGAGAGACGTTCGAATACTTCCGGTTCGTCTGAGACCACCCATACCCGCAGATCCTGATCATCTTCGCCGGCGGCGAGGGCGCACACACCGTGTTGCGGAAGGCGCCGATGCTCTCCTCTCGCATCTTCATCTGGCAGCACATCACCAAGCTCACCCTGGAGGAAGTTCAGCAGGTCATCCCGCTCTACCACCCAATCTGGGCGAAGACCGTCCCGTGGACGTCGCGTTCGCCGACCGCCACGCAGCGCACAGCAACTTCCGGACCTGGGCCCGGCTCACAGCCCACATGCTGACCGGGCTTGAACGGGCAGGCCGAGACCACCCCGCTGGGCATTCAGCAGGCTGGGCGGCCGATACCCCAGCAAGCGTGCAGCGGGCACCGCGTGATGGCGCTCAGGTTGCTCGGGTGCTGCTCAGTTTCACTGGTCTGCGAGTGATATTCGGCGTCGGTTCTTCAGTGGTTCGGTGTTTCGTTTTCAGTAGATTTTGGGCGCTGTGACGTGCAGGTTTGTGGTGATGCGGTTCCTGTTCTGAAGGTTCGGCGTTGATTTGTCGCTGAAGAGTGCTGCCGAACCTGGGGTGGAGCTGGCGCCGAGTCTGTAGGCATGGACCGGTATGTGCGGAGCGTGTTGGGGCGGTCTTCTTGTTGGTCCTGTGTTAGATGAGGTCTCGTGTTGCCCAGCCGGGTGGGAGCTTGGGGAGTCCGATGAGGGCGTCGATGTCGAGGTATTCGAGGAGGAGTGCCTTGAGGTGTCGGCCGTCGATGAGTTCCAGTCGGTGGCGCGGAGCGAAGTCGTGACTGGCTTTGCCGAACCAGGCGGTGGTGACGACGATGCCCTTGGAAGCGACTTTGTCGTTGACCATGGCGGCGTGTGCGCGGACGGTTTCAGCCGGTACGACGTTCTTGGTGCGTTTGGCTTGGATGATGCAGAGGCCGCCGACCAGGGGTTCCTCGCTGATGGCGACTGCGTCGATTCCGTCGTCGCGTGAGGCCTGGGTGACCCAGGACTTGAGTCCCCTCGCCTCGAACAGACGCCGGATGAGGTGTTCGAATTCGATGGGGTCGAGTGCGAGCAGGTCGGGTCGGCTGTCAAGGCCGGCGACCACGTCGTGTTCGGGTGCGAGTTTGAATTTGGCTAGGTCGAACGTGACTACTGGCCGGACGGGTTCCAGGTCGTAGGGGTGTTGGGAGACGATGGCGTTGAGGTAGTGCAGGGTCTGTACGGGGTCGAGTTCTGGTTCGTCCAGGACGAGTTCCTCGAAGGTGTTCCGCTCCGCACGCAGGCTGACCAGGCAGGGCCGGATGGCCTTTCCTGTGGCCCGGTCCTTGGCGTTGACATGCCCGTTGAAGGCCACGACGTCGACCAGTGCAGGTGGTGTCACGGCGAGGGCTTCGTCGATGGCGCGGAGTGCGAGTCTGGCGACGAGGTCCCTGTACATGGCCTTGGTTTCGGCGTCTTTCCGAGGCTGGGGGACGACCGCGGGCGGAGGCGAACCCTTGTATCGGTAATGCATGGCCACCGGTACTGCCACCTGGCTGGGGAGCTCGACATCCAGCACGAGCTCTTGTGATTCGGGTGTGAACGCCGTACGCCACGTGCCGCGAAGTCCGTTGGGGTAGCTGACCTGACCGAGTGCGGCTTCGACGTGGCCAGTCATCGCGTCGATGCCCTTGCTGAGGAAGGCCTGTTCTACCGGCAGGCGGTGAGCGTGCAGTCCTGTCGTTCTGCCAGTGAGCACGGCGTTCAGGCGCTCGACCTGCTCCTCGACTTCGGCTGTCTTGGCTGCGGCTTCACGGCGCAGGTCCTCGCTCAGCTGCTGGCTTGCTCGCCGGTCGGCCTCGGCCTTCTCACGCGCCGCGGCCTTCTTCTTCTGCTCGGCCGCCTTCGTCCGGGCTGTTTCACGCTTCTCCAGGTCCCGGACGATCTGATCGGCCTTGCGTGCCTCCTCGGTACGCGCCCTCTCGTTCTGCTTCTTGGCCCGTACCCAGGCCTGCGCCTGCTCCCGCTCTCTCCGCGCGTCCTCCCTGGCCTGCCGGGCCGCTTCCCGTTCCTCAGCGCGCGCCTGCCGTAGCCGCTCTGCTTCTGCCTGCTTCGCTGCTGCCTTGGCCTTTTGGGCGTCGCGGTACGCCTGCATGAGCTGAGACGCCAGCGACTTCCTTCGCGCCATGGTTCCCCTTTGTAGCCCCGTCTGCAGGCAAGAGCTGCCCCGTGGGCTACTGCATCAATCCGGGCGGTCCGCCTGAGCCGGGCACCTCCGTTCGGATGATGCTGCGCGGCGTGTCTGTATGAGGTGGGCAGGGGCGGACAAGCGTCTTCGCGGGGAGTGTGTCTGGGAGTGGTGCACATGGCCAGGGAGGTCTCGACGTCGGGGACGTGGTGATGCCGCTTGCTGGGGGGACATGAGGCGGCTGTTGCCCGTCTGCTGTCGTTGGATTCCCGGGGCGAGCTGTCTTCGGGGCATGTGCGGTTGGTGGCTTCGGTGTCTGGGGTGTCGGAGCGGACGGTGTGGAGCTGGCTGTCGCGGGGCCCCGTGAGGGACGGATGGGTCCGCGCCCGCGTTCGAGGTTCGTGGTGACGCGTGAGATACGGCAGCAGCTGGCCGTGTGGGGCGGGGATGTGTCAGCGGTGCACCGTGAAGCTCGTGGCCCGCGCCGTGCGGGATCCGTCGTTGGGTCCGGTGCCGTCGTTGTCGGTGTTCCATCAAGGACGTTGCGGAGGAGCGGCTGGCGTTCTTCGCGCTGGAGGATGACGGCCAGCTGCGGAAGATCACGACGAACGGGATTTCGTGGCGGCCTATATCGCGCCCCTGGATGGCCGGGCATGTCGGCACGAAGATCCGGCTGCGGTATCTGCCGCACTACGACGGGCGGATCGAGGTGTTCTCTACCGAGGGGGGGGCTGGCATCTGCGCAGCGCGTATCTGGCGGAGGCGGCGACGGTGGAGCAGCGTCGTGCGCTGAGTTCGGTCAGGGAGAAGAAGGCCCGGCAGTTGAAGGCGGATCTGAAGGCGCCGGAGAGGTTGCGCAAGGCCCGCTACACGGCCACGACCACGGCTGCCCTGCCCCGTCTGTGGCGCACGGTGACTTCCTCTCAGGCCGAGGCGGAGATCGCCCGAGCCAGGCGAGGATTTGGCGGCCCGCGCTCTGCCCGACTTGATCCCTCCCCGCGAGCCCCCGGGCCTCCTGGGCCCGTCCGATTGTCCGCCCTCGCAGGGTGGCCGACTCGCAGACGGACGCCGGGCAGGCAACCGCCGACGGGCCGCCTGGAGCGGCTGATGTATGTGACGACAGCGGGGAGTGCGATGGTGGAGGCGTCCAGATCCAGCCTCTATCCGGAATCCAGAATGAGTCACAATCCGCTAGGCGAGTGTGGTGTCATCTGCGTCGACGCCCCCTTCCGGAGGCTTGCCGGTCTGGGGAAGCCTGCCGTGGAGGTAGGGGTACGATCGTGGTTTCGTTTGCTGTGTTGTGGGTTGGGGGATCTGTGCAAACGGGTGGGGTTGGCGTTGCGGCTGATCGGGAGTGGGTCATCCAGAACGCGAAGGGCAAGAAGTTTGTGTATGACTCGGCGACTGAGGCTTTTGAGGAGCTGCACGAGTACGGGGAGGGCGCAGCGGTGCTGACTCGGCTCGTGTACCGGGGTTTGTTCCGTACGAAGCCGGTGGAGGACTGGCAGCCGGTAGAGCCGCCTGCAGCTTGACCTCTGACGCTGCACCACTTCCGGGCTTTGCTGCCAGCTTGACCCCGCGTCAGCGGGGTCTGTCTCGGAGGGAGAAGCCTGAAAGGCCCGGCGGGGGAGCGGAGCGGACCCGCTTGTCTGTAGGCCGCGCAGCGGCCGCAGGACATGGCCGCAGTGAAGCGCCGACCCAACGTACCGAAGGCACGGACCGAGTGAAACGAGGTCAGCTCCGGTGAAGCGAAGCGGAACCGGAGCCAGTCCGAAGCGAAGCGTAGGACACCGGCCCGAAGGGCCGGCCCTGGGCCGCGAAGCGGCCCCCACCGAGCGAAGCGAGGTGGTTCGTTGGCACAGCGCGCAGCGCTGTGGGACC
>NZ_JBHWVJ010000059.1:0-47858 GCF_042736725.1 Streptomyces sp. NPDC060028
GACAGGCCGGGCCGACGCGGAGAGACGATGAGACTGACGGGAAACCCCCAAACCCCGTCAACGCCCCCGCCCGAGCCCAGTCCCGGCCCTCCCTGCCCCCGACCTGGTGTTCCATAGGCCCATGGACGACTTTCACCGCACCCTGCACTCGCTGCGCGTTTGGGACGCCGAGCTCCCCGGCTTCGATACCGCCGTCGCGCCGATCGAGCCGCTGGCGCTGTTTCGCGAGTGGTTCACGCATGCCGCCGAGGCCGGGCAGCTCGAGCCGCACACCATGAGTCTGGCCACCGTGGACGGGCAGGGGCGGCCCGACGTGCGGACGCTGATGCTGCACGACGCCGACGCGCGGGGCTGGCACTTCGCCTCGCACTCCACCAGCGCCAAGGGCCGGCAGCTTGCCGCGCACCCCGACGCGGCGCTCGGGTTCTACTGGCCGACCGTGGCCCGGCAGATCCGCATCCGGGGCCGGGTCACCGCGTGCGGGCCCGAGGAGAGCCGGGCGGACCTGGCGGTCCGCTCGCGGGGTGCGCTCGCCGCGGCGCTCACGGGCAGGCAGAGCGAGGTCCTCGGTTCGCCCGAGGACCTGGCCCGGGCCTCGGCCGCGGCGTGGGAGCGGGCCGGCGCCGAGCCGGACGCGCCCGCGCCGACCTGGACCCGGTACGTGCTCGACGCCGCCGAGGTGGAGTTCTTCCAGGGCGACGCCACCCGCCGCCACACCCGCCTGCGGTACACCCGTACCCCGGCGTCCGCCTGGACCCGCGAGCTGCTCTGGCCGTGAGACGTACGGGCCCGGACACCTCCCGCGTCCCGCATCCGGCCTCCCCTACGGTCTGAAGACCGCCACCCACACGCCCTCGGCCGCCTCGCGGAAGGTGACCTCCAGGTCCATCCCGATCCGGAGGTCCCCCTCCGGGCATCCGACGACCTCGGTCATCATCCGCGGGCCCTCCGCGAGGTCGACGACGGCCGCCACGTACGGGACCCGGGTCCCGAACGGGGGCAGGTCGTTGCGGTGGATGACCGACCAGGTGTAGAGCGTCGCGCGGCCGCTCGCCGCCTCCCACGTCACCCGGTCCTCCCCCGCCCAGCAGGACGGGCAGAACTCGCGCGGGTAGTGGTGCGCCCGTGCGCAGGCCCCGCAGCGGCGCAGCAGGAGCCGGCCCTCGGCCGCCGCGTCCCAGTAAGGGCGCGTGAACTCGTCGATCTCCGGCAGGTCGTGGCGCGCCGTGCTCGCACTCGCACTCGCACTCGCACTCGCACTCGTACTCGTACCCACAAGTCCGTTCACGCCGTTCTTCCCCACAACAGCCCCATCTCCACCCGAGTCTCCGCCGGGATCCATACCTGACGTACCGTCAGTTCAGCGGATTCGGCCTCCTCCCGCAAGGGCCCGGCCCCCCGGCCGTGATCGATCCGCAATCGATTCCCTCCTCGTCCGAGACCCATCAACGCTGCGTGGCGATACGCTCACACCTCATGCCCGGAGTCCCCGCAGCACCCGACATGACCACCCAGCCCCGCCCCGTGTACGTCATCGGCGCCGGGCCCGGCGGCCTCGCCGTCGCCGCCGCGCTGCGCGCCCGCGGGGTGCGCGCGGTGGTCGTGGAGAAGGCCGAGTCGGTCGGCGCCTCCTGGCGGGGCCACTACGACCGGCTCCACCTGCACACCACGCGCCGGCTCTCCGCCCTCCCGGGCCTGGCCATGCCGCGCCGGTTCGGGCGGTGGGTCTCGCGCGACGACGTCGTGCGGTACCTGGAGAAGTACGCCGAGTTCCACGAGCTGGAGCTGGTCACCGGGGTCGAGGTGACCCGGATCGAGCGCTCCGCCGACGGGGCGGGCTGGACCCTGCACGCCACCGGCGGCCGGGTGCTGGCCGCCGGGGCGGTGGTCGTGGCGACCGGGTTCAACCACACCCCCGCGCTCCCCGACTGGCCGGGCCGGGACACGTACGGCAATCCGCTGCTGCACGCCTGCGCGTACCGCAATCCCGAGCCCTTCCGCGGCCGGGACGTGCTCGTCGTCGGGGTCGGCAACACCGGCGCCGAGATAGCCGTCGACCTGGTCGAGGGCGGGGCCGCCCGGGTCCGGCTCGCGGTGCGCACGGCTCCGCACATCGTGCGCCGCTCCACCGCCGGCTGGCCGGCCCAGCGCACCGGGATCCTGGTACGCCGACTGCCCGTGGGGCTCGTGGACCGGCTGGGCGCGCTCGTCGCCAAGGTTTCCGTCCCGGACCTGTCGGCGTACGGGCTCCCTCGCCCCGCCACCGGCCTGTACAGCAGGGTCAGGCAGGGGGCGATACCGGTGCAGGACGTCGGCCTGATCGATGCCGTGCGGGCCGGGCGCGCCGAACCGGTCGCCGCGGTCGATTCCTTCGACGGCGCCGAGGTGGTGCTCGCGGACGGCTCGCGGATCACCCCGGACGCGGTGATCGCGGCCACCGGCTACCGCCGGGCGCTGGAGGGCCTGGTCGGGGAGCTCGACGTACTGGACGGGCGCGGCCGGCCCCGCACGCACGGCGACCGGACCTCCGCGCACGCCCCTGACCTGTACTTCACCGGGTTCAGCAATCCCATCAGCGGGATGTTCCGGGAGATGGCCCTGGATGCCGAGAAGATCGCCAGGGCCGTGGCCCGCCGCCACCGGCCCCAGGCGGGCTGACCTCGGCCGAATACCGCCCTGGACCCACCCCGAGCGCGTCTGTCACCGTTCCACACATCACCTCCACCACCTTTCCTGCGCAGCCCTGTTCCTGACGGCACGTCAGTTCAGTAATCTGACTACACGTCAGTTATTGAGGTTCCCATCGAGGTTCATCGAGCAGGAGCGGGCGGAACGATGCTTGGATCTACTCACGGCACCCTCACCACCGACTTCCGCGCACGCGTCGAGGCCTGCGGGGAGACCCCCAGAACCGCCGTCCACTCCACGGCGGCGCCGTCCGCCGAGGACACGGTCGCGCTGGACGTCAGCGGTCGGCCCCTGCACGCCGATGCGCCCGACCTGGACCGGTTCTTCCGGCCCGAGTCCGTGGCCGTCATCGGCGCCTCGGACGCCGAGGGCAGACCGAACACCGGCATCACCCGCCAGCTCATCGCCTGGGCGGAACGCGTCGGAGCCCGGCTCCACCCGGTGCACCCCACCCGCACCACCGTCTTCGGGCTGGCGTGCCACGCCTCCGTCGCCGACCTGCCCGAACAGGTCGACCTCGCCGTCCTCCTGGTGGCCGACCCGCTCCCCGTGATCGAGGAACTGGCCGAGGCCAAGGTGAAGTTCGCGGTCGCCTTCGCCTCCGGCTTCGCCGAGACCGGTGACGCGGGAGCCGCCGCCCAGGCGCGCCTCGCGGCCGCCGTCCGGCGCTCGGGCCTGCGCCTGCTCGGTCCGAACACCAACCTCAACGCCTTCGAGAGGTTCCGCGAGGACCTCGACGGCCCCGCCATCGCGCTGATCACCCAGTCCGGGCACCAGGGCCGGCCCGTCTACACCCTCCAGGAGCTGGGCATCCGCCTGTCCCACTGGGCGCCGACCGGCAACGAGGCCGACCTCGAAACCTCCGACTTCATCTCGTACTTCGCCGAGCAGCCCGAGGTCGGAGCCATCGCCTGTTACGTCGAAGGCCTCAAGGACGGCCGGGCCTTCCTCCTCGCCGCCGACCGGGCGGCGCGCAACGGCGTACCCGTCGTCGCCGTCAAGGTCGGCCGCACCGAGACCGGCGCCCGGATGGCCGCCTCCCACACCGGGAAGCTGACCGGCGCCGACACCGTCGTGGACGCCGCGATGCGGCAGTTCGGGGTCATCCGCGTCGACGGCCTCGACGAGCTCCAGGACACCGCCGCCCTGCTCGCCCGGGCCCGTAAGCCCACGGCGGACGGGGTCGTCGTGTACTCCATCTCCGGCGGCACCGGCGCCCACTTCTCCGACCTGGCCACCGAGGCGGGGCTCAGCCTCCCCGCCCTCTCCCAGGCCAAGCAGGACGAGCTCCACGAGTGGATCCCGGAGTACCTGAACGTCGCCAATCCCGTCGACAACGGCGGCCACCCCGTGGGCGACTGGCGCGGCCGCAAGATCATCGACGCGATCCTGGCCGACCCGTCCGTCGGCGTCCTGATCTGCCCGATCACCGGCCCCTTCCCGCCGATGAGCGACAAGCTCGCCCAGGACCTGGTGGACGCCGCCGAGCAGACCGACAAGCTGATCTGCGTGATCTGGGGCTCCCCGGTCGGCACGGAGGAGGCGTACCGCACCACGCTCCTCGGCTCCTCCCGGGTGGCGACCTTCCGTACCTTCGGCAACTGCATCACCGCCGTACGGGCCTATCTCGGCCACCACCGTTTCACCGCGGCCTACCGCTCCCCCTTCGACGAGGCCCCCCGCACCCCCTCGCCCTCCTACCGCAAGGCGCAGGCCCTGATGCGCCCGGGCCAGCAGCTCAGCGAGCACTCCGCGAAACAGCTGCTGCGCGCGTACGGGATACGGGTGCCCCGCGAGCAGCTCGTGACCAGCGCGGCCGCGGCCGTGCGGGCGGCCGGGCTGGTCGGCTACCCGGTCGTGATGAAGGCCTCGGGCCCGCAGCTGGCCCACAAGACGGAGCTCGGGCTGGTCAAGATCGGCCTGACCTCGGCGAGCCAGATCCGCGACGCGTACCGGGAGTTGACGGACATCGCGCGGTACGAGAACGTCCCGCTGGACGGGATCCTGGTCTGCCAGATGGTCGAACGCGGTGTGGAGATGGTCGTCGGGGTCACCCAGGACGACCTCTTCGGCCCCACCGTCACCGTGGGCCTCGGCGGGGTCCTCGTAGAGGTCCTGCACGACGCGGCGGTGCGCGTGCCGCCCTTCGGGGAGGACCAGGCCCGCCACATGCTCACGGAACTGCGCGGCCACGCCCTCCTGGAGGGGGTCCGGGGAGCGCCCCCGGCGGACGTGGACGCGCTGGTCGAGGTCATCCTGCGGGTCCAGCGGATGGCCCTGGAACTGGGCGACTCGCTCTCCGAGCTGGACATCAACCCCCTGATGGTGCTGCCGCGCGGCCAGGGCGCGGTGGCGCTGGACGCGCTGGCCATCTGCCACTGAGCCCACTGGGCGGGGCCCTCGGGGCTCCGCCCCGGACCCCGGGCGCGGCGCCGCGCCCGGCGTGCGGCGACACCCACCCACCCTGGAACGGGAGTTCATTCCATGACGGACGAGATCCTCCACCGCCTGGACAACGGCGTCTCCTGGATCACCCTCAACCGCCCCGACGCCATGAACGCCGTCACCTGGGACCAACGCGAACGCGTCATCGCACTGCTCGCCGACGCCTCCGCCGACCCCGCCGTCCGGGCGGTCGTCATCACCGCCACCGGCAAGGGCTTCTGCGCGGGCGCCGACCTGCGCGGCGCCCCCACCGCCGGCGAGCGGGTCGCCGGCGACGTCGCCCGCATGATCCGGCTCGGCGCGCAGCGCCTGATCACCGCGGTCCTCGACTGCGAGAAGCCCGTCATCGCCGCCGTCAACGGCACCGCCGCCGGCATCGGCTCCCACCTCGCGCTCGCCTGCGACCTCGTCATCGCCGCCGAGCCGGCCCGCTTCATCGAGGTGTTCGTACGCCGCGGCCTGGTCCCCGACGGCGGCGGCGCGTACCTGCTCCCGCGGCTCGTCGGCCCGCAGAAGGCCAAGGAGCTGATGTTCTTCGGCGACGCCCTCCCCGCGGCCGAGGCCGAGCGGCTCGGCCTGGTCAACAAGGTGGTCCCGGCCGAGGAGCTGGAGGCCACCGCCCGCGCATGGGCGGAGCGGCTCGCGCAGGGCCCCACCCGGGCCCTGGCCATGACGAAGCAGCTGGTCAACGTGTCCCTGGACGGCGACCGGGCGACCGCGCTGGCCGCCGAGGCCACCGCCCAGGAGATCAACATGACCACGGCCGACGCGAACGAGGGCGTGGCGAGCTTCGTGGAGCGCCGCACGCCCAAGTACCTCGGCCGTTGAAGCACCGCCCGGCGGGCTACATCCGCGGGTCGGGCTTCAGCAGCGCGAACACGGCCCCCGCCGGGTCCGCGACCCACGCGATCCGCCCGACGTCCGGGACGTCCGCGGCGGGCATCAGCACCGCGCCGCCGGCGCCCTGGATCACCCCCACGTGGGCGTCGACGTCCGCGGAGTGGAAGTACGGCACCCAGCGCGGCACCGTGGTCGACCCGCCGCCCGCGCCCTCACCCTGCGGCGCGACCCCGCCGAAGGACGTGTGCTGCGGGTCGCCGCCGTCCGCGGTGCTCAGCACCCGGTACGTCATCCCGGGCGCCTCCATCTCCTCGGACCGCCACCCGAACAGCCCCGCGTAGAAGGCGATGGCCGCGACGGGGTCGGGGGTGTGGAGCTCGACCCACAGCAGGGTGCTTTCGACCGAGGTCAGCCCCAGCCCGGCGGTCTTCCCCGGCTGCCAGCACGCGAACTCCGCGCCCTGCGGGTCGGTGAACTGCGCCAGCCAGCCCTCCCCCATCACGTCCATGGGTTCCATCCGCACCTGCCCGCCGCCGCTGCGCACGCCCTCGGTGGTGGCCTGGAGGTCGGGGCTGGCGAAGTGCACCATCCACGCGGACTGCGCGCCCTCCTGGGTCAGCGGCCCGAGCGCGGCGACGGTCTTCCCGTCCACCTGGAAGAACCCGTAGCCCCCGGCCTCGGGCCCGGCGGAGACGAACTGCCACCCGAAGACGGAGCCGTAGAACGCGGCGGCCGCCCCGGTGTCGGGGCTTCCGAGGTCGAGCCAGTTCGGTGAGCCGGTGCGGTAGTCGGTGCCGAGCATGCGATGCCTCCTGTGGGGCCGGGGTGGCCGGGTGGGGCCGGGTTCCGGGGTTCCCGGGTTCCGGTCGGGCGTACGTACGGCGGTACGCCGACCCCCGCCACGATGCCGAACCCGGGCCCGGCCCGCATCCCGTACCGCCTGCGCCGGTCCCGCGGGCCTCGGCGGTTCACCCGGTGGGCGCAGCCCCGCCGCCCGTACCCACCCGCCGCAGGAGCCGCGTGGCACCCCCGTCCGGATCGCCGTCGAGGGGGAACAGCTCCGGGGTGCGCCGCGTTCTCGCACGTCGTCCCACACAACGGGCCCCCCGGTTTTCTTTGAACACGTTCAATCGAGGCGGACCCTACACTTCTCTTCCCATCTGACGAACCGTCAGCTTCAATCGGTCATGTGATGGGACACGCAGGGATGGCGGCCACCGTCGTCCGATACCTCAGGTCAGTCGGCTCCCCCACCTCCGCCGCGGCGGAGCCGGAGCCCGTGGAAGTTCTGCCGCGCCCCGACCTGCGGGCCGTCGGCGAGGACGAGCGCGCGCCCGTCAGCCCGGCCGAGTTCCGGGCCGTGCTCGGGAACTTCGCCAGCGGGGTCACGGTCATCACCGCCCCGGCGGGCGAGGACGAGGACGGACCGGCCGGCTTCGCCTGCCAGTCCTTCGCCTCGCTCTCCCTCGACCCGCCCCTGGTCACCTTCATGGTGGCCCGCACCTCCACCACGTGGCCCCGCATCGCCCGCGCCGGGGTGTTCTGCGTCAACATCCTCGGCGCCGAACAGGGCACCCTGTGCCGGGCCTTCGCCGTCAGTGGCTCCGACAAGTTCGCCGGGATCGCCCACAGCCCCGCCCCGGTCACCGGATCGCCGAAGCTCGACGCCGTGCCCGCCTGGATCGACTGCCGCATCCACGCCGTGCACACGGGCGGGGACCACCTGATCGTGGTCGGCCGCGTCGAGGCGATGGGCGCGGCCGGCGAGGGCGCTCCCCTCCTCTTCCACAAGGGCCGCTTCGGCCGCCTGGCGGACTGAAGCCGCCTGGCGGACCGAGACCACCTGGCAGACCGAGCGCCTCCTCCCCCCACACGCCGGGACCGGCCCTGCTCCGAGTGAGCAGGGCCGGTCCCGGTTTCCGTGCCGCGCCGGGTCAGAAGGTCAGCACACCGCGGGCCACGCGGCCGTGGTGGGCGTCGTCCACCGCCTTGGCGAAGTCCTCCACCGGGTAGAGCTCCGTCACCAGTTCGTCCAGCAGCAGCCTGCCCTGCAGGTAGAGCTCCGCGTAGAGGGCGATGTCCCGCTGCGGGCGCGAGGAACCGTACCGGCAGCCCATGATCGTCTTGTCCAGGTACATGGACGAGACCTGGAAGGACGCCTCCTCCTTGAAGCCGGGCACGCCGAGCAGGACCGCCTGCCCGTGCCGGTCCAGGAGGTCGATCGCCTGGCGGATCAGCTTGACGCTGCCCACGCACTCGAAGGCGTGGTCCGCGCCGGTCGGCAGGATCTCCTTCACCGCCGCCGACGAGTCCGCCACCGCCGAGGCGTCGATGAAGTGCGTGGCGCCGAACCGCCGGGCCACCGCCTCCTTGGCCGGGTTCGCGTCCACCGCCACGATGGTCGTGGCGCCCGCGATCCTCGCGCCCTGCAGGACGTTCAGCCCGATCCCGCCCGTGCCGATGACGACCACCGACTCGCCGCGGTCCACCTTCGCCCGGTTCAGCACCGCCCCGACCCCGGTCAGGACACCGCATCCGATCAACGCCGCCGAGGTCAGCGGAATGTCGTTCGGGATCTTCACCGCCTGTACGGCCTTGACGATCGTCCGCTCCGCGAAGGCCGAGTTGGAGGCGAACTGGAACAGCGGCTTCCCGCCCCGCGAGAACGGCTGTCCCGGCATCCCGATCGCCTTGCGGCACATGGTCGGCCGCCCCCGGTCACAGTCCGCGCACGCCCCGCAGTTGGCGAGCGTCGACAGCGACACGTGGTCCCCCGCGGCCACGTGCGTGACCCCCGCGCCGACCGCCTCCACCACCCCGGCGCCCTCGTGCCCCAGCACCACCGGCGGCGGAAACGGAATCGTTCCGTCGATCACCGACAGGTCGCTGTGGCACAGTCCGGCCGCCGCTATCGCGACCAGCACCTCCCCCGGGCCCGGATCGCGGATCTCCAGGTCGTCGACCACCTGGGCCTGCTTGCCGTCGAACACGACGCCTCTCACCTGGACTCCTTAGGCAGGCCGAGCACGCGCTCGGCGATGATGTTCCGCTGGATCTCGTCCGAGCCGCCGTAGATGGTGTCGGCCCGGGTGAACAGGAACAGCCGCTGCTCCTCGTCGAGCCCGAGCTCGTACGGGAGCCCGGGCGCCCAGGCCGCCGGCCCGGCCGTCGCCGCCGCGCCGCGGACCTCGACCGCGAGCTCGCCGAGCCGCCGGTGCCAGCCGCCCCAGAGCAGCTTGGCCACGCTCGGCGCCCCCGCATCACCCTGGGCACCCAGGGTCCGCAGGGCGTTCCACCGCATGGTGCGCAGCTCGGCCCACTGCCGTACGAGGCGGTCCTGCAGCACGGGGTCGCGGTCCGCGCCGGAGGCTGGGGCGGAGGCTCGGTCGAAACCCGCGCCGAAGGCTGCGTACGACGCGACCACGCGCTCCAGCTCCGCCGCGAACCCGATCTGCTGGACGAGCGTGGAGACCCCCCGCTCCAGGGCGAGCAGGCCCATGGCCACGGACCAGCCGTTGCCCTCGCCGCCGACGACCTCGGCCGCCACCGCCCCGTCGAAGAACACCTCGTTGAACTCGCTCGTCCCCGACATCTGCCGGATCGGCCGGACCTCGATCCGCCCCGGCTGGTCCATGCGCACGAGCAGGAAGGACAGGCCCCGGTGCCGCCGGGAGCCCGCCTCGGTACGGGCCAGTACGAAGCACCAGTCCGCGTCCCGGGCCAGGGAGGTCCAGATCTTCTGCCCGGTGACGCGCAGCAGCCCGTCGGCCCCGTCCCGTACCGCGGTCGTACGGATGCCCGCGAGGTCGGAGCCGGCGCCCGGCTCCGAGTACCCCTGGCACCACAGCTCCTCGCCGTGCGCGATGCCGGGGAGGAAGCGGTCGCGCTGGTCCTGGGACCCGTAGGCGACCAGCGTCGGCGCGAGGAGGTTCTCCCCGATGTGGCCGACCCGGCCGGGCGCGCGCAGCGCCGCGTACTCCTCGGCCCACACCACCTGCCCGGTCAGGGAGAGCCGCCGCTGCCCGTACGCGCCGTCCGGCACCTCCCAGCCCTGCCCGATCCAGCCGCCGCGGCCCAGCTCGCGCTCCCACGCGCGCCGCGCCCCGACGCCCTCGTGCTCGCTGCCCGGCCCGCCGAGGCCGACGGCCTGCGCGTACGGGCCGACGAGGTGCTCGGCCAGCCACGCCCGGGCGCGGCCGCGCAGTTCCTCGTCCTCGGCTCCGAAGCTGAAGTCCACCCCGCCGCTCCTCTACGCGTTCGGGCGGTCCTTGGCGGCCGCCGCCTTGGCCATGGCCTCCAGCTGCGCGAGCATCGGCATCGGGTCGGTGCCGACGGTGCCGGGCAGGAAGTCGGCGATCTTCTCGGGGGTCCAGGACCCTTCCGCGTACCCGGCGCGCAGCTCGCGCGGCTGGGCCCAGACGGCGATCTTCGGGCCGGCGATCGTGTAGACCTGTCCGGTGATGGACTCCGCCTTGGCCCGGTCGCTGAGGAGGTAGGTGACCAGCGCCGCGACGTCCTCGGGCTCGCCGATCTCCTTGAGCTCCATGGGAACGTTGGCGGACATGCGGGTACGGGCGACCGGCGCGACGGCGTTGGCCGTGACCCCGTACTTGGCGAGGCCGAGTGCGGCGCTGCGCACGAGCGAGATGATGCCGCCCTTGGCGGCGCTGTAGTTGGCCTGCGCCACGGAACCCTGGTGGTTGCCGCTGGTGAAGCCGATGAGGGTGCCCGTGCCTTGCCGGCGCATGACGGCGGATGCGGCGCGGAAGACGGTGAAGGTGCCCTTGAGGTGGGTGGCGACCACCGGGTCCCACTCCTCCTCGGACATGTTGAACAGCATCCGTTCGCGCAGGATGCCGGCCACGCAGACGACGCCGTCGATGCGCCCGTACTGGGCGAGGGCGGTGTCGACGATGCGCTGGCCGCCGGCCATGGTCGAGATGTCGTCGGCGACGGCGACGGCCTCCCCGCCTGCGGCGATGATCTCCTTCACCACCGCTTCGGCCACTTCGCTCGTGGGCTCTCCGCCCTCGATCCCGACGCCGTAGTCGTTGACGACGACCTTGGCGCCCTCGGCGGCCGCGGCGAGTGCCACGGCCCGCCCGATGCCCCGGCCGGCGCCGGTGACGGCGACGACCTTGCCTGCCAAGAAGTTCCCCACGTCCGGCCCCTTCCCGCGTTTTCTGACGGTCCGTTAGATTCTATGACCAGTCAGATGCTGCTGCACAAGCCCTAGTCGCACTCGCCTCTCCCAAGGAGCTGATGAGGTCATGGCCCTGCCGGCCGAGTTCCACGACATCGCCAAGCGCGTCAACAACTGGGGCCGCTGGGGCGCCGACGACGAGATCGGCACCTTGAACCTGATCACCGACGAGGTGGTACGGGCCGCCGCGCAGGAGATCCTCAGCGGCCGCCGCATACCCCTGGCCCTGCCGCTGAAGGAGGACGGGGTGCAGGCCGGCATGATCCCGGGCCGGATCAACCCGCTGCACACGATGGTGCAGATCAACCAGGAGATCTTCGGGCCGGGCACGGTGGCGTGCAGCGACGACGCCGTGACGATGGGCCTCCAGGCGGGCACCCACTGGGACGCCCTGACCCACGTCTCGCACTCGGGCAAGATCTACAACGGCCGCCCGGCCTCGTCGATCACGGCGCACGCGCGGGCCGAGTTCAGCGGCATCGACAAGGCCGGGCACATCGTCTCGCGCGGGGTCCTCCTCGACGTCGCGCGCGCAAAGGGCCTGGACCGGCTCCCCGGGGGGCACGCCGTCACGCCCGAAGACCTGGCGCAGGCCGAGGAGTTCGGCGGGGTCACGGTCCGGGCCGGCGACATCGTCCTCGTGCGCACCGGCCAGATCCAGGTCTACCTGGCGGGCGACAAGCACGGCTACGGTTTCCCGTCCCCGGGCCTGTCCGTCCGCACCCCGGAGTGGTTCCACGCCCGGGACGTGGCGGCGGTCGCCAACGACACCCTGACCTTCGAGATCTTCCCCCCGGAGATCGAGGACCTGTGGCTGCCGGTCCACGCCCTCGACCTGGTGGAGATGGGCATGCACCAGGGCCAGAACTGGAATCTCGAAAAGTTGTCCACAGCCTGTGCAGAAGAAAACCGCCACGCCTTCCTGCTCTCGGCCATGCCCGAACCCTTCGTCGGCGGCACGGGCACCCCGGTCGCCCCGGTCGCCATCCTCTGACCTGGCCCGATACGCGTAACCCCTAGCCGGAATTAAGATCACGAACTCATCCGCAAGGGGGAAGCATGCGCAAAATCATCACCGGTACGACTCTGGTCCTGACCGCGGCTCTACTGACGGGCTGCGGCAGCGAAGGCAAGGAAGCCGCCGCCAAACCGACGAGCGCGACCACCGCCACCGCCGGGCACACGACCGGGAACGGGAAGTCGCAGCCGAACACCGGCGGTGGCGAGGTCAAGCACGAGGTCACCCTCGAAGTCCTCGGCACCGGCCAGTCGCAGGTCTACTACAACCTCCAGACGAACAAGATGGAGCAGGTCACACTGCCCTGGAAGAAGACCGGGACCATCACCCTGACGACCGAAGCCGAGAAGAAGATCGGCGAATCCGTGTCCGTCGTCCCCGGATCCGTACACGGCTCCGACGGCATGCTCCACGCCGCGGGCTGCGTCATCACCGTCGACGGGAAGAAGGTCGCGGACAACCAGGACGGCAAGGCCGACACCAAAATCTGCCAGTACCTGGTGAAATAGGGACCCCCGACTCAGCTGGACCCCGCGATCCCGCCGACGACGAACCAGATGACCCAGAGGACGGGCAACAGGCCGACGTAGGCGAGCGGCCGCGCGTGAACCGGCGGCCCCTCGTCGAGCGGCGCCCGCCCCGGCGCCGGCTCGGACAGCGGCAGCTTGGCGAACTTCATGGCGGCGATCAGGTTCCACACCAGCGTGAACGGCGTGAAGATGAACAGGGAGAACGGGCTCCACCAGCCCTGACACAGCGTCTTCGTGGTCATCGCCCGCACGGTCGCCCGCCCACACCGCCGGCACAGCGGACCGTCGACACGATGGAAGCGCATCACGACGAGCACCCCCACATGAGCCCGCACCGCAAAGTCCGCGGCGTCCGCCGCCCCGCACCCCCGACAGGCGGTCGGCCGCGGCGCGACGCCCCAGAGCGGGCCGTTGTGATTCCGCGGTGGTGTGGTGGTGGTCATGAACAAGCCTCCGAAACAAGCAAAGCAGGACGAGCAATCCCGGAACCCGCCTCCCGCCAAGCGATTTTCCGCCCAGCAGGCTAACCGGCGCCCACACCTTGGCCGATTGCTGATTGCAGCAGCGACGGGCGAGTTGATAGAGATGGATCTCGCGACGAAGAGGTGACGGCCTCTCTGGAGAAACGTTCCTTCGTCGTGGACGGGGCGGACCGGTACACGGGGGAGGATCACCGATGGGGTCACAAGGTGCACACGAGTGAGCGGAAACGCGCCGGTCGATCCGGCGGAGGTACCGGTCTTCACCGGCGATCTGCCGCTCCTGGACACGAAGATCAAGGCGATCTCCACTGGCGGAACGTCGGCCGCCACCGCCGCAAGCGACGTGCACACCACCTTCGGTGGCCTGCGCGGCTACTACGAGGCCCCGGAAGCGGACCAGTTGTTCGCGACGAAGTCGCTGCCGCTGGGGCGAGGCGGTCGAGGAATCCGTACCGGCATGCAGATCTGAGAACACGCCTGGGACTTCGGCAAGGGCGTCATCATCGACGGGGTCGTGGGCACCCTCATAGGCGTCGACGGCTGGGACGCCGCGGGCCAGGCCTGGACAGGCCTGGCCGAACTCGCCACCGCCACGGCGCTCACCTCCATACCGGGCGGCGTGACGTTGGGTCTTCCTACACGCGCCCCCGTCGCAGGCCCTGAGGAATCAATGGAAGGCTCAAGTCGTGGCCAAGGCAAGCGAACCGGATCTCCAGGAATGGATTGAGGAGGGCCACCAGAACATCGTCGAGGTAGCCGACATGCTCGGAGTGACTCCCGAGATCTACAGCCGTGACCCGATGAGCCTCATTCCGGTTCTCCAAGATTACGTTTCACGTGCCCCGCTGAGTGAATTCGAGCAGTCGGACTGGCTTACGCTGCACAGCGACTTGATGTCCTACGTCGCCGATTACCTGATTCAGAAGCACGGAGCACAGTGGTGTGTCGCGGACGACCCGAATGCGCCCCGAGGGTACCGCTTTGTCATCGAGGCGACGGGGCGGGACGGCCACAGCCGTCGGATCGACCCTGCCGACGTGGTGATGAAGGAATTCTCCAGCCTCCCGATCGAAATTACGCGGATGCTGGCCAGCGCGGAACTCACCCTGCGCTTGGCGGTGCAGGCCGGCGACAGCGAATGACGCACCCCGCCGCCTCCGCGACGCGCCGTGCAGGAGGTCGCGGGGGCCGCACCCTGCCGAAGTCGAACGCCTGCGCTGACCTCCTGGCGCCGTAACGCCACCTGAAGGCCGCCCTCAGGAGACCTCGGCTGGCGGCCCGGCCGTATGAACCTCTGGTTGGAGGGGGGCAAGTGGCTACGTACCTTCGCCGCCATGACTTCCGCACGGACAATGCGGTCGAAGCCATGGCGCCCGTCGTCACGGCTGCCAGGGAAGTGCTCGACGAACTCGAAACATCGGAGTTCGACCGTTTTGACGCGCTGGACTACACGCTGATCGCAGCGAAGTGGCACTGCTTGACGGACCCCACCGCAGCCGAGTTCCCCACATGGGAGGCGTGGGTCACGGCCATGCAGGTCGGTTCCGGCCTGTTCGTCTCGGGCACGGCTGCCGAAGGGCCCGTGCCGTGCCGTGTCGGGAGCACGGGCGGGGTGAAGAACCTGCCCGCGACCGGACCCCGGGAGTACCTTCACGCGGGCGAATGGCTCACATCGTTCTACCTGGCGGCGATCTGTCGGGAGAACGACCGCCTCAACCGGCTGGCCCAAGTGCCGGTCTCGTTCCTCCGCGAGTCGGGTGCGGAGTTCGACGAGTACATCTACGCGTGGGTGGAGACGCTGCAGAACGCGTGGTTCGGGCGGCGGGAAACCTGGGACACCCTGATCACCGCGGTCAACGGCACCGCCCCGGAGACCGCGCAGATCGCCGGCAAAGAGCTGATGCTGAAGATCCTTTACCCACCCCTCGAACTCTTTCACCGCTACCAACGCCAGGATGCGGAGGGCTTCAACGCAGCGTTGATCGATGCGCTGACGTGGCACAAGGAGTACTGGACCGCGAACGAGGCCCGCGCCCTGAGCGGCGAGGGCCTGGTCGCCCTCGGCCCGCTCGCCATCGCCTGCATGGCGTACGACGCCGACCTGCCCATCGAGGTCGAGTCCGAGTACCTGCCGAGAGCTCTGCTCAAGCGCAATCGGGTGGGCGAATTCGACACCTGAGCCGTGCGGATGCAGTCCTGCGGGTGGCGGCGTGCGCGCGTGCACGCCCCGAGCGCGGCACGGCAGCCGCCACCCCGCGACCCGCACTCGTCAAGGCAAGGACCCTTGGCGTCCCCTCGCGACGAATCGCTCTACACAAGGGTGATCAACAGTTGACGAACCGTCAACACCTCGTTAGAGGTACACGTGCGGTTCCCGGGCCGGGGTGTGAATTTCCGACGCGCCGCCCGCTTGCCTGGACGCGCGGTCGATCTCGCACCAGATCTGTTTGCCCCCGCCCTCGCGCTGCCAGCCCCAGCGGTCCGCCAGGCCGTCCACCAGCTCCAGGCCGCGGCCGCCCGTGTCGTCCCCGGCCGCCTGCCGGCGGGCCGGCGCCCGGTCGCTCGCGTCCGCGACCTCGACCCGTACGCCCGGGCCGCCGAAGAGCATCCGCAGCACGGCCGGGCAGCCGGTGTGGACGACCGCGTTGGTGACCAGCTCGGAGATCAGCAGGATCAGCGTCTCGGCGAGCGGCTCGTCATCCCCTATGCCCGACCCCGCGAGCCGCGACCGCGCCCATCGACGGGCCCGGCCGACCTCGGCGGGATCCGGTCCTACCTCCAGCTGAACCTGAAGCACCTGCACCGCTCACACCATCCGAACCGGCGGACACTTCGCCTCGCGACAGGATGGGGTCACCGAGTGTGACCCCCTTGCGGAGCAGCATGGTTGACATACAGTCACCACAACAAGCGCTTCGGGCATATTCCAGCGCGAAGTAGTAGGCGTGGTGCATACTGTGCGGCGCTCGCGCCGCTCAACCGCTCGCATTCGTGGGAGCGTACCGGAGCAGGCCCCCGTCTCAGGGCCGTAAGAGGGCGCGCGAAGGACACAAACCGATATCAACTCTCTGTAATCGGACATGCGTCCCTCGCCGTCCTTCCCGTGCCCCTCCCGTCACAAGGAGCTACCCAGCAGCTCCGCCGCCAACAGCTCCTCCGCCTCCGCCGCAGTGCGCCACTGCTCCGCCCGCGCCCAGGCCCGCTTCAGGTGCAGGTGCACGTCCGCCTCCCACGTGAAGCCCATCCCGCCGTGCACCTGGAGGCAGTCCCGGGCGCCCTGTACGGCGGCCTCGTCCGCCAGCAGCTTCGCGGCCGCCACCTCGCCCGCGTCGGCCGTCACCGCCGCCGCGTAGACCGCCGTGCGGGCCACCTCCGCCCGGACCAGCATCTGCGCGCACAGGTGCTTGACCGCCTGGAACGCCCCGATCGGCTGCCCGAACTGCTCGCGCTGTCCCGCGTACTCCACGGCCAGCTCCACCGTCCGCAGCGCGCTGCCGACCTGGAGGGCCGCCGTCAGCAGCGCCCCCTCCTCCCGGTACGCCGCCACGTCCCACGGCGCCCCCGGCGCCCCCGGCCCGCCCAGCCCCTCCGACACCCGGTGCAGCGGCGTCAGCGGATCCGCCGAGCGCACCGGCCGCCCCGCCGGGACCGCTGCCCCGGCCGGGGCCCCGAGCACCGCGTCGGCCTCCGCCAGGTACGCCACCAGCGGCCCCCCGAGGTCGAAGGCCGTCACCACCGCCGTCCCGGCGGCGGCCCCCGGCACCACCCCGGCGGCCAGGTGCGTGGCCACCAACGGCCCCGGCAGCAGCGCCCGCCCGGCCTCCTCGAAGACCAGGACGGCCTCGGGCAGGCCCAGCCCCACCCCGCCGTCGGCCTCGGGCAGCCGCAGCGCGAAGAACCCGGCCTCGCCGAGCTCCCGCCACAGCTTCCGGTCCACCACACCCGCGCCGCCACCGCCGGCGCCCGCACCGCCGGCGCCCGCACCGCCGTCGCCCGCCCCGTCCACCGCCGCGCGCAGCGCCTCGCGCCCGTACCGCCCGGCCAGCAGGTCCCGTACCCCTGCCCGCAGGTCCCGCTGGTCCTGCGTCGGCTGGAAGTCCATCCCGCTCACCGCCCCTTCGGCAGGCCGAGGATCCGCTCGGCGACGATGTTGCGCTGGATCTGCGAGGTGCCGGCCGCGATGGTGTACGAGAGCGAGGAGAGCCGGTCCAGGGTCCACTCCTCGTCCAGGGAGAGCGACGAGGCCCCCAGGACCTCCGCCGCCGTGTCGTACAGCTCCTGGCGGGCGTGCGAGTAGGCCAGCTTGAACACGGAACCGCCGATTCCGGGCACCCCGCCGCCCGCGCGCTCCGACTCGCTGACGTTCCACTGGGTGAGCCGCCACAGGGCGCCGAACTCCCCGTACAGCCGCCCCAGGCGGCGCCGCAGCACCGGGTCGTCCCAGCGGCCGTTCGCCCTGGCCGTGCGGGCGAGCTCGGCCAGCGTCCGGCGGCAGGCGACGACCTCGCCGACGAAGGCGGTGCCGCGCTCGAAGGACAGCGTGACCATGGTGACCCGCCAGCCGTCGTTCTCGGCGCCGACCCGGTTGGCGACCGGCACCCGTACCTCGTCCAGGAACACCTCCGCGAACTCGGTCGTCCCGGCGAGCGTGCGCAGCGGCCTGATCTCCACCCCCGGCGCGTCCATCGGCATGGCCAGCCAGGAGATCCCGCGGTGTTTCGGGGCCTGCGCGTCCGTCCGCACCAGCAGCTCGCACCAGTCCGCGACCTCCGCGTGCGAGGTCCAGATCTTCGACCCGGTGATCACGTACTCGTCGCCGTCGCGGACGGCCCGCGTCCGCAGCGAGGCCAGGTCGGAGCCCGCGTCCGGCTCGCTGAACCCCTGGCACCACACCTCGTCGCCGCGCAGTACGGGCGGCAGCCAGCGCGCCCGCTGCTCGGCCGTGCCCTCGGCGGCGATGGTGGGCCCGGCGT
Source organism: Streptomyces sp. NPDC060028 (assembly GCF_042736725.1). Classification (NCBI taxonomy): domain Bacteria; kingdom Bacillati; phylum Actinomycetota; class Actinomycetes; order Kitasatosporales; family Streptomycetaceae; genus Streptomyces; species Streptomyces sp. NPDC060028. Next base: position 18,180 of record NZ_JBHWVJ010000059.1, read on the forward strand.
GCAGCAGCCCGACGAAGTTCGCGCCGACGTACGGGGCTCCCGCGCGCTCGCTCTCCTCCAGGAAGATCAGGTGCTGGGTCGGGGTGGCCCCGCGGCCGCCGGCGTCGACCGGCCAGTGCAGGCCCGCGTACCCGGCGTCGTACAGCCGGCGCTGCCAGCCGAGGTCGTACGCGCGGCGGCTCGGCCAGTCGTCGGGCGAGGGCTTGGCGGGCAGCCTGGGGAGGACCTCGGCGAGCCACTCGCGCAGGCGCGCCCGGAAGTCCTCTTCCTCCTGCGTGTAGGTCAGGTCCACTACTTGACCCGGTCCTTGTCCCGGCCGAAGTCCAGGTCCAGGTCGCGGTCGAGATCGAGGCCGAGCATGCGGATGGCGTTGCCGCGCATCAGCTTGTAGACCGTCTCGTCGTCGAGGCCCTTGACGTGGTCGAGGGCGACCTCCTTGGTGTGCGGGAAGGTCGAGTCCACGTGCGGGTAGTCGGTCTCGAAGGTGGCGTTGTCGCGGCCGACGACGTCGAGCGAGGCGATGCCGTGCTTGTCGCGGAAGAAGCAGCAGAAGATCTGCCGGTAGTAGTAGGTGGACGGCGGCTCGGGGATCAGGTCCTTGACCCCGCCCCAGGCGCGGTGCTCCTGCCACACGTCGTCGGCGCGCTCCAGGGCGTACGGGATCCACCCCATCTGGCCCTCGCTGTACGCCAGTTTGAGCGTCGGGAACTTCACCAGCACGCCGCTGAACAGGAAGTCCATCATCGAGGCCATGGCGTTGTTGAAGCTGAGCGAGGCCTGTACGGCGGGCGGCGCGTCGGGGGAGGCGGCAGGCATCTGGGAGCTGGACCCGATGTGCATGTTGACCACCGTGCCGGTCTCCTGGCAGACGGCGAAGAAGGGGTCCCAGTAGCCGGAGTGGATCGACGGCAGGCCCAGGTGGGTCGGGATCTCGGAAAAGGTCACCGCGCGCACCCCGCGGGCGGCGTTGCGCCGGATCTCGGCGACGGCGAGGTCGATGTCCCAGAGCGGGATGATGCACAGCGGGATCAGCCGGCCGCCGCTGTCGCCGCACCACTCCTCGACCATCCAGTCGTTGTACGCGCGCACGCAGGCGAGCGCGACCTCCTTGTCGTGGGCCTCCGCGAAGGTCTGGCCGCAAAAGCGCGGGAAGGTCGGGAAGCACAGGGACGCCTCGACGTGGTTGAGGTCCATGTCCAGCAGCCGCGCCTTGGGGTCCCAGCAGCCGCGGCGCATCTCCTCGCGGGTGATCCCCTCCAGGGTCATGTCGTCGCGGTCGAAGCCGACGGCGGCGATGTTGCGCTTGTACGGGAACTTCAGGTCCTCGTAGATCCACCAGTCGGTCGGCGGCCCGTCCGGGTCCATGGTGATCACGTACTTGCCGCCGGTGTAGGCGAGTTCGCCGATGCCGGCGGTGAGCGCCTTGGGGCCGCGGTCGCGGTACTTGGCCGGCAGCCAGACGTCGAAGAGGTGCGCGGGCTCGATGACGTGGTCGTCGACGCTGATGATCCGAGGCAGTTCCATGGTGTCCGTGTCCCCTCGCGAATCTGATGGATCGTCAGAAACAAGCTAGACCCGCCACCCCTGGACCGACAAGCGCCGGAGCCCTACGCTCTCCGCTGGATCTGACTATCCGTCAGCTATGGGGAGGTCTGGGATGACGTCTGGGATGACGGACACCGCGAGAGAGCTGAGCCGGTCCGCGACCCTGTGGGGCCTGGTCGTCCGCCGGGCCGCGCTGACCCCGCACGCCACCGTCCTGATCGAGGCCGCCGAAGACCCCGCCGACGACCGCCGGCTGACCTTCGGGGAGCTGCGCGACCGCTCGGAGCGGGTCGCGGCAGGGCTGTACGACATGGGGGTGCGCCCGGGCACGGTCGTCGCCTGGCAACTGCCCACCCGCATCGAGACGGTGCTGCTCTCGGTCGCCCTAGCCCGCATCGGCGCCGTCCAGTCCCCCGTCATCCCCTTCTACCGGGACCGCGAGGTCGGCTTCGCGCTGCGCGAGTCCAAGGCCGAGTTCTTCGCCGTCCCGGGCCTCTGGCGGGGCTTCGACCACCTCGCGATGGCCCGGCGGCTCGGCGCGCGCGGCGTCTTCGAGGCGTACGAGACCCTGCCCGAGGGCGACCCCGCCGCACTCCCGCCGCCCCCCGCCGACGGCACGGACGTACGGTGGATCTACTGGACCTCCGGCACCACCTCCGACCCCAAGGGCGTCCTGCACACCGACCGCTCACTGATCGCCGGCGGCTCCTGCCTGGCGCACGCCCTGCACCTGAGCCCGGCCGACGTCGGCTCGATGGCCTTCCCCTTCGCGCACATCGCCGGGCCCGACTACACGGTGATGCTGCTGCTGTACGGCTTCCCCGCCGTGCTGTTCGAGAAGTTCGCGATGCCCGGCGCGCTGGACGGCTACCGGCGCCACGGGGTGACGGTGGCGGGCGGCTCGACCGCCTTCTACTCCATGTTCCTGGCCGAGCAGCGCAAGGACCCGGCCGCCAAGCTGATCCCGACCCTGCGCCTGCTGGCGGGCGGCGGCGCCCCCAAACCCCCGGAGATCTATTACGCGGTCGTGCGCGAGCTGGGCTGCCAGCTGACCCACGGCTACGGCATGACCGAGGTCCCGATGATCACGATGGGCGCCCCGGACGACACCGCGCAGAACCTCGCCACCACCGAGGGCCGCCCCCCGGCGGGCATGTCCATCCGCATCACGGGCCCGGACGGCGAGGTGCTCCCGGCGGGGACGGACGGGGAGGTGCGGCTGCGCGGCGAGGCCGTCTGCCAGGGGTACTTGAACCGGGACCAGTCGGCGGAGGTCTTCGACCCCGACGGCTACCTGATCACCGGCGACCTGGGCCATCTCACCGAGGACGGCTACCTGGTCCTCACCGGCCGCAGCAAGGACGTCATCATCCGCAAGGGCGAGAACATCTCGGCCAAGGAGATCGAGGACCTGCTCCACCTGCTCCCGGGCATAGCCGACGCGGCGGTCATCGGCCTCCCCGACCAGGACCGCGGCGAGCGCGTCTGCGCCGTGGTCGAACAGCCCCCGGGCGCGGCCCCCCTGACCTTGGCGGAGCTCACCTCGCACCTGCGCGGCCAGGGCCTGGCCACGCACAAGCTCCCCGAACAGCTCGAACTGGTCGAGGCGCTCCCCCGCAACGACGCCCTGCGCAAGGTGCTGAAGTACAAGCTCCGCGAGCGGTACGCGTAGCGGGCGGGGCCGGGGCCCCGCCCGCTAGTGCTGTGGCCGCAAAGGTTGGCCGGGTCGCGGTGTCCGGTGCGGTGCATCGCAAGGCGGAGGACCGCGTCTCGTACCGGACGCACTTGCGCGGTCCGACAACACGGCGAGGTGCCGCACCGGACACCGCGCCCCGGTGAACCTTTCCGGTCACAGCACCAGGGCGTCACGCGTCCGGGGCCTCCACGCCGCAGTAGCCGGCGAAGGCCTTCAGGATCTCGGCCTCCGAGATGCGGCCGTCGCCGTCCGCGTCCAGGGCGGCGGCCAGCGGCTCCGCCAGTTCGGGCGCGGTGCCGAGGACGCGCAGGACGCGGGCCGCCGCGGCCGGGGTCGCGCCGGCGCCCGCGCCGTCCTCGTCGGCCACGGCGATCACGGCCCGCAGGAACGGCCGGGCGATCTCCGCGAAGCGCTCCGGGCTGTCCCGCAGCCGCTTCGCCGCGCCGGTGACGAACTCCTCGCGGGAGACCCGCTGGTCACCGTCCACGTCGGCGATCCCGGCCATGCCCTGCCAGAACGCCTCGGCGCCGGCGAAGACGGCCTGGCCCTTGTCGGAGCGGGCCGTCGTCCCGAATTCGGCCAGCACGTTCTTGGCTGCCGTACTGAAATCCTCACGATCGATATAGCCGGATTTGTCCTGGTCGAAGGTGGCGAATCGGGAGGCGATCTTGCGCTCGTACTCTGCGCTGTCCATATTCGGCGTTCCGCCTTCACATGTGCGTGGGGTTCAGATCAAGACAATGCGGAGCGTACGGCCTCCGTGGCCTGCGCGTTAAGCGAAGAGGTCAACCAGGTGGCCGCATCGAACCAGCGCACGGGGAGCGCGGCGGGGCGCGTACACCTGTGCGTGCCGGTGGGCCCATGTGTCCTACCGCGCCGCACACTTCACCCGTCGCGACGCTCCTATCACGCAGTGCGCTCTTCCGGGGCGAGGTTCTCGCAAAACGGGCGCATCCGGCCGTGTGCCGACTACATTCGATGGGTCGACACACGGCCGCACGCCTGGGGGCACTGATGCCGAAGGACGTACCACCGCGCTGGGACCGCCGCATGCAGCAGCGTCTCGCCCGCGGCGAGGCCGCCGCGCTCGGGGAGTTGTACGACCGCTTCGCCTCGCTCGTGCACAGCCTGGCGCACCGCGTGCTGGGCGACGAGAAGGCCGCGGACCGGATCACCCGCGAGGTGTTCGGCTACATCTGGGAGAACCCGGACGCGTACGACCCCAAGCAGGGCTCCATGCGTTCCTGGGTCGCCCGGATCACCCAGGGCCAGGCCGTCGCCCGGCTGCGCCAGGCCGAACTGGGCCGCGGCTCGCGCGAGGAGCTGGAGCAGAAGGTGCGCAGTGCCAACGCCGCCGCCCGCGCGGACTACATCGTCACCTCCATGCCCGCGCCGTTGCGTGCCGCGCTCGAACTCGCGTACTTCAAGCGCCGGGACTACCGCCAGGCCGCCGCCGATCTGCAGATCAGCGAGGACGAGGCCCGGCGCAGGCTGCGCCTGGGGCTGCAGCTGCTGTCGACCGCCAACGCCCTCCCGCAGGAGGACGCCGCCCAGCCCGGATATGGAAGCCCCCGATGAACGGCCCCGCCGAGTCGCCCGACGACGGATACCAGCGGCCCGGCGGCCCGGCGCGGATACCGGGCCCGCGCGGACCCGCCGACGACCTCGACCCGCGGCACGCGCCGCAGCCCGTGCCGGAGCCCGTGCCGGAGCCCGTGCCGACGCCGACGCCGTCCGTGCCCCCGCCGACGCATGCCGTACTGAAGTCCCTGCTCGGTGCCTGGGCGCTCGCGGCGTGTTCCGCGGAGGAGACGCAGGCCGTCGAGGACCACCTCACCGAGTGCGCGCCGTGCGCCGAGGAGGCGCTGCGGCTGCGCGACGCGGTGGGGCTGCTGCACCCGGAGGAGAGCCTCGACCTCAAGCCGCTGCTGCGCTCGCGCGTGCTGGAGGACTGCCTGGGCAAGCGGCCGGCCCGGATCCCGGTGCCGGCGTGGGCGACCCCGTACGACACCGAGACCGCGCGGCTCGACGCGCTGCTGCGCGACTTCGGGGACTCGGAGTGGCACACCCCGGTGCGGCTGAAGTGGTTCGAGGAGGAGCGGCGGCAGTCGCACCGGACCACGGTCGCGGGGGTGATCGGGCACCTGCTGTCGGTGGACGGCATCGTCGCGACCGCGCTGGGGCTCGACGACCCGCTGGGCCCGCAGGCACCGGTGGGCGGGCCGGGGGTCCGTACGGAGCACTTCTGGAGCTCCTCCCCGTACCCGACCACGCGGAAGGTCCGCGAGCCCTGGCGGGAGCAGGGCCACACCCTGGTGCGTACGGTGTCCTTCGCCGGCCGGGGCGTCGCCGAGCTGGCGGTGGACTACGGCTCGTTCGCGCTGCCGCTCGGGGACGCCTTCCTGGAGCGGGCCTTCGAGTGCTGGGTGCACGCGTGGGACATCGCGGAGGCCGTGGACTACCCGTACGACCCGCCGTCCGGGCCGCACATGCACCGGATGATCGACCTGGCGGCTCGGCTCCTGCCGGCCGCGCTGGCCGTACGCCGGCGAGCGGGGCTCGCCGCCCCGGCGCGCGGCCTGGTCGCGGCGGGCGCCCCCGGGCGGACCCTGCACCTGGAGATCGAGGGCGCGGGCGGGGGCGGCTGGGACATCGCCCTGGACTCCCCCGCGGCCAGGCCGTCGCCGGACCACACGGTGGCGCGGATCGCGCTGGACGGGGCGGAGTTCTGCCAGTTGGCCGCGGGCCACATCTCCCCGGAGGAAGCGGCCGTCGGGCAGCACGGCGACCGCGAGGCCATCCGCGACGTCCTCTTCGCCGCCGCGTCCCTGAGCCGCCTGTAGTCCCGTTTCGGCCTCTGGCCTCCCCTTCAGCCTCGCCGGCGTTGCTGAATGTTGCCCGGGGAGGCTGGATCGAGCCCGGGCGAGCCCCGTGAAACGCCCGGCCAGGGCCTACGCGAAGACGACCGTGCGGGTGCCGTTCAGGAGGACCCGGTGTTCGCTGTGCCACTTCACCGCGCGGGCCAGCGCCTGGCACTCCACGTCGCGGCCGACGGCCACCAGCTGGTCCGGGGTGACCTCGTGGCCGACGCGCTCGACCTCCTGCTCGATGATCGGGCCCTCGTCGAGGTCGGCCGTCACGTAGTGCGCGGTCGCGCCGATCAGCTTCACACCGCGCGCGTGCGCCTGGTGGTACGGCTTGGCGCCCTTGAAGCTCGGCAGGAACGAGTGGTGGATGTTGATGATCCGCCCGCTCAGCTCCTTGCACAGGGTGTCCGACAGCACCTGCATGTACCGGGCCAGGACCACCAGCTCGACGTTCTCCGCACGCACCAGCTCCAGCAGCTGTGCCTCGGCCGCGTCCTTCGTGTCCTTCGTCACCGGGATGTGCACGAAGGGGACGTCGTACGAGCCGACGAGCTCGGCGAAGTCGGTGTGGTTGGACACCACGGCCGCGATCTCGACCGGCAGCGCCCCGATCCGCGAGCGGAACAGCAGGTCGTTGAGGCAGTGCCCGAACTTCGACACCATCAGCACGATCCGCATGCGCTCGTCCGAGCGGTGGATCTGCCAGTCCATGCGGAAACTGTCGCCGATGGCGGCGAAGCTGGCCCGCAGCTTGTCCACCGTCACCGACTCCTCCGCCGAGAAGTGGACCCGCATGAAGAAGAGGCCGGTGTCCCGGTCGCCGAACTGACGGCTGTCCTCGATGTTGCACCCGGTCATGAAGAGGTAGCTGGACACCGCGTGCACGATGCCCTGCTTGTCGGGGCAGGAGAGGGTCAGCACGTACTGCTGGGACTGCTGGGGCTGGGTGTCGTCGCTCATGACGGCACAGCCTTTCACACCGCGCGGGTGAGGATCTTCAGCAGTTCTATAGACCGGGGCCGCGCGTCCGGATCGTCGCCGTCCGCCGTCGCCAGCCGTACGTGCGCCTCGCGAGCGGCCCGTACCGCCTCGGGCCAGGCGTGGTGCTCCAGGTAGCCGGAGACCGGGGCGTCGGGGCCGATCTGGTGCAGGATCCGCAACACCCGCAGCACCGCGAGGTCGACCAGAGCCGCCTCCTGGGAGTCGCGGAAGATCGTGCCGACGTACTTCTCGGCGGACCAGCTGTCGAGCCAGGTGTCCTCGACGAGTCGGTACACGGCGTCGGTGACGTCCCCGTACCCCTCGGCGCCGGCCAGCCAGATCTCTTCCTGGAACGCCGGATCGGAAAGCATGTGCAGCGCCGAGCGCACGTTGCTGCGCCAGCGCCACCACGGCATGTCGTTGAGGGGCATGCCGCCCATGGTGGAGGAGCGGCCGCCACGGCGGGAAGAGTTCTTCGAACCTTGGGCGAATGTCACGCTTGCGATCGTACGTTCATCTCTTGCGCGATCTTGAAGCGCCTGTGCGCGGCCGCCTCCCGCAATTCACCTGCGCGCCACCTCATGTTGTGTACACCTCATACTTGAGTTCCCCGCGGCGCGGAATCGTTTGCGACCATGACCGATCGGCAACGCACGGCAGCCCTGTACCGCACCTTCGTGGCCACCGCGGCGGGTGCGTGTCTCGTCGCCGGATGCGGGGCGCTCCCCGGAGGCCCGGGGGGCTCCGGGGAGTCAGCCATCACCGTCATGACCTTCGCGCCCGAGGGCACCAAAGCGACCAACATGCCCGGGATGCCAGCCATGGCCAAGGCGTACGAACGCTGGGTCAACTCCAAGGGCGGCATCAACGGCCACAAGCTCCGCGTCCTGACCTGCAACGAGCACAACACGCCCGCCGGCGCCGCCGACTGCGCCCGCAAGGCGATCGCCGAGAAGGCCGTCGCCGTCGTCGGCTCGTACAGCCAGCACGGGCGCGCCTTCATGGCCCCGCTGGAGGCCGAGGGCATCCCCTTCATCGGCGGGTACGGGGTCTCCCCCGAGGAGTTCCAGTCCACCCTCTCCTACCCCGTCAACGGCGGCCAACCCGTCCTCCTCGCCGGCGCCGGCCACCAGCTGGGCCGTGCCTGCGGCGAGGTGGCGCTGGTACGCCCCGACACCCTCGCGGGCGACTCGCTGCCGGTGCTGCTCAACGCCGGCCTCAAGACCAACAAGATGGCCGAGGCCGACGACATCCGGGCCGCCGAGGACTCCGCCGACTTCGCCCCGCAGGCCCGCGAGGCGCTCGCCGGCTCCTCCGGCGGCAAGGACAAGGGCTGCGTGGCCGCCGTGCTCGGCGAGCACACCGAGACCTTCTTCGACGCCTTCCGGCGCGCCGACGTCCAGAACAAGAAGCCGCAGATCTCCTCGGTGCTCGGCTCGGTCAGCCAGTCCCTCGTCGACCGCACCGGCGGCAAGGACAGCCCCTTCGAGGGCGCGTACCTCACCAGCTGGTACCCGGTCTCCGCCGATCCGCTCTGGGCCCCGATGCGGCAGGTGATCTCCGACCAGGGCTTCGGCGAGGACAACCTCGACGCCGACGACACGGGGGCGCAGACCACCTGGATCGCGTACACGGTGCTGAGCGAGGTCGTGAAGCGGTTCAAGGACGGCGACGGCATCACCGCGCGCAAGCTCGCCCGCGCCCTGAACCAGTCCGAGGCCGTCAAGACCGGCGGACTCACCCCGGAGCTGAGCTGGCGCTACCAGGACATGCGGGCCGTCGCCGGCTTCCCGCGCATCGTGAACGGCCAGGTCACCTTCCAGATCGTCCAGCAGGGCCGCCTCGTCGCCCAGCCGGGCGAGCAGCCCATGGACATGACCCCGGCCCTGGAGCAGGCCCCGCGCGCGAACTAGACGCGACCGGGGCGCGACGCACGCGCGACCGGGGCGCGGACTAGAGCTGGGACTTGTCGCGCTTGGTCAGGCCGTACTTGGCCGCGATGGCGTTCCACTGGGCCGCCGCGGAGTCCTTGGCCTTGGTGGCCTCGCCGCTCGACTTGTTGGCCTCGGAGGCGTTGTCCGTGGACTTGGCCTTGCCGTCCTTGCACTTGTCCTTGTCGTGGTTCACGTCGTCCGCCCAGTCCGCGTAGCTGTTGTCGGCGTCCGCGGAGGCCTGCCAGGCCTTGGTGAGGGCGGCTGTGAGCTTCGCGTTGTCCGGGAGCTTGTCCACCTTCAGCTCCTGGAGCCGGGTCACCAGCTCCTCGCGCTTGCGGGCCGCGCCCCGCAGGTCGGTGGCCGCCTGGTCGAGGCTGCGGCAGCCCTTGATGTCGTCCACGGCGCGGATCACGCTGGCGCGGCTGTCGTTGCTGTCCGCGAGGAGCTTGTCCAGTTGGACCGCCTGGGGCTGCGCCGGGTCGAGCGGTGCCTCACCGGGGGCCGCGGAGCCCTTGGCGGTGGCGGGCGGGGCGGCCACCGCGCCGGGGTCGTTGTTCTGCGGCTTGCCGCCGCCGTCGCCGAGCAGCGAGCCGACGCCGAGCCCGGCCACCACCAGCCCGATGACCCCGGCGGCGATGATCGCGGGCGAGACCCGGCGGGGGCTGTGGGGCGCGGGCGGCTGGAACTGCTGCTGGGGCGTCGCGTACTGCGGCGGCTGCGGCTGCGGCTGGAACTGTGGCGCCGGCGCCGGGGGCTGCTGGAACTGCGGCGGGTACTGCTGATGCTGCTGCTGGGGCGGTACGGGGCCCTGCCCGCGCGGCGGGTACGGGCGCGGCTGCGGCCGCCGCGCCACCGGCTCCTGGACCGGCGGCAGGTGCTGGGTGTGCCCGTCGGCGCCGGGAGGGTCGTTGCGGAACAGCCCGTCGAAGCCCGCGGCCGGGTCGGGGCCCGGCCCGGCGGGGACGGGCGCGATGTACTGGGTCGCCGCCTCCTCGTGCGCGGGGGCGGCGGGGGCGGCGGGGGCGGCGGGGGCGCTCGGGACCGGCGGGATGTACTGGGTGGCCGCTTCCTCGTGCGGGGCGGCCGGCACGGGCGGTATGTACTGCGTGACCGCCTCGGGCAGCGGCGGGTAGCCGTACCCGTGCGGATCGCCCGGCCCCTCGTAGCCGGGCCCGACGACGTGCCCGGGCTGCTGTCCCGGCGCCTGCTGCTGCGGCTGCGGCACTGCCTGCGGGTACGGGTAGGGCTGCGGGTACCCGTACGCGGGACCGCCCTGCTGCTGCTCCGGGTGGCCCGGCGCCCCGGCCGTCGGGTCCGGCGGGCCCCACGGCGTACCGGCCTGTGGGGTGGGCTGCGGGCCGTTGCCCTGGCCGTTCCCCTGTCCGTTCTCCGTCACCGGGACTCCTTCTCCGACTTGTCCGAACCTACGGAACCGTCGGCTCACGCTACCCGGTCATCCGCCACCGGCGTCAGGCCCACCCCGTGCCCGCCCGCAGCCCGGTCCACCGCCGTCAGGCGACCACCGCCTCCAGACGGGCCCCGAACTCCCTTACCGCGGCCTCTTCCCGGTACGGCTCCAGCCGCTGCCGGAAGTCCTCCAGGTACTCCGCGCCCCGGTTCGAGCGCAGCCCCGACAGCAGGTCCGCCGCCTTGGTCGCCGTCTGGCAGGCCTGCTCCACCTCGCGCTGCTGGACCTGGGCCGTCGCCAGCAGCAGCAGTCCGATGGCCCGGCGGCGCTCCTTGCCCGCCGGCAGCGCCCGCAGGGCCTCCTGCGCGCGCCGGCCCGCCGCGTCGGCCTGGCCCAGGTCCCGGTGGCAGTGGGCCAGTTCGTCCGCGAGGTACCCGGTGTCGAAGTGCCGGATCCACGGCGGGTCGTCGCCCGACTCCGGCTCCGCCCGCTCCAGCGCGGTGACCGCCCGGGAGGACAGCACCGCCGTCGCCCGGCCGTCGCCCAGCAGGGCGTGCCCGCGCGCCTCGGCGGCGTAGAACATCGCCTCCACCCGCGGGGTGACCTGCCCGCGGGTGCCCTCCTGGGCGGCCCGGGCGAGCTGGGCGATCTCCCGCGGATTGCCCAGCTCGGCGGCGAGGTGGCTCATGGACGCCGCCAGCACGTACCCGCCGTACGCGCGGTCGCCGGCCGCCTGGGCGAGGCGCAGCGCCTGGATGTAGTAGCGCTGGGCCAGCCCCGGCTGGCCGGTGTCCACCGCCATGTAGCCCGCGAGTTCGGTCAGCCGGGCCACGGCCGCGAACAGCGCCCGCCCGACCGGCTCCCGGTAGGAGCCGCCGATCAGCCCGGACACCACTGAGTTGAGGTAGTGCACGACGACGGGCCTCACGTGCCCGCTGCCGAAGCGGTGGTCGAGGTCCTTGAGCGCCTCGGTGGTGGCCCGTACGGCCTCCACGTCGGGCATGCCGACGCGCGAGCCGCCGCTTCGGGCGACCTGCGGGTCGGCCCCGGTGATCAGCCAGTCGCGGCTGGGCTCGACGAGGGCGGAGGCGGCCACGGAGGACCCGGACAGGAAGTCGCGGCGACCCACGTCGCTGCGCCACAGCTCGCAGACCTGCTCGATCGCGCCGATGACGGTCGGGGAGAACTGCAGGCCGACGCCGGAGGCGAGGTTCTTGCCGTTGGCCATGCCGATCTCGTCGATGGTGACGGTCCGGCCCAGCTTGCGCCCGAGCGCCTCGGCGATGATCCCCGGCGCCCGGCCGCGCGGCTGCTGGCCGCGCAGCCAGCGGGCGACGGAGGTCTTGTCGTAGCGCAGGTCGAGACCGTGCTCGGCGCCGCACATGTTGACGCGCCGGGCGAGCCCGGCATTGGAGCACCCGGCTTCCTGGATGAGCGCCTGCAGCCGTTCGTTCGGCTGGCGGGCGACGAGAGGCCTGGCTGTCATGAGAAACCCCCTGAAGCCACGGGAGAGCGATGGAATGATCACTTCCCGCCTGATGTGCGGAGAATCTTCCCCTCTGCTACGAGTCGCTACCCACCCCCGGCGCCCCGACCTTCCACGCGCCCCCGTCCATGCATCGATGCGCCCCGCATGCAGGATCGATGCTCCGGCCACCGGCTGGTTTACGCCCGTAACCCCGGATGACCGCGAGAGTTGTGATGCACGTGGAAGAGACCATGGCAGTCACGGAGACCGCACCCATCCCCAAGCAGCGCGGCGAGCAGCTGCTGGACCATGCCGTGCGGTACACGGAAGAACGGCACTGGGATGTCTTCGCCGGCACCTGGCTGGAGTACTCGGAGGGCCGGGAGAACTGCTCCTGCGGGAAGGAGGACTGCCCGGCGCCGGGTGCGCACCCGAACGTGAAGGACTGGGCGGCGCAGGCCTCGGGCAGCGCGGTGCAGGTCCGGCGGATCTGGGGCAAGCACCGCACGGCCTCGATCCTGCTGCCGACGGGCCGCACCTTCGACGCGCTCGACGTGCCGGACTCCGCGGGCTTCCTCGCCCTGGCGCGGCTCCAGCGGATGCAGCGCCCGCTCGGGCCGGTGACCGTCACGCCGGACCACCGGATGATGTTCTTCGTCCTGCCGGGCGCCGGGATCAAGGTGGCGGACCTGCTGCGCAAGATCGGCTGGCAGCCCTCCCAGCTCGATCTGGCGGCACGCGGCGAGGGCGAGTACGTGGCCGCGCCGCCGACCCGTTACGGCGGGCGCGGCTCGGTCCAGTGGGCGCAGCCGCCGACGGCCGCGAACCGGTGGCTGCCGGACGTGGAGGAGCTCATCGACGCGCTGGCGTACGCGTGCGGGCGCGAGGCGGCGGCGGAGCGGGCGCGGCGCCAGGTGTGACGCGTGTTCCGGCAGGTCAGAGCTTGACGGATCCTCCCGGGAAACTCATGACATAAGTAACTGCTCGGCCTCTGCCCCTTCCTCCTATGGTGAGGAAAGTACGACCACGGGGAACAGGACGAGAGGCAGGCGCATGCCGGACCAGGGTGATGCGACGGGCGGGACGCACGGGACGGGTGGCGCGCGAACCGCGCCGGCCGCCGTACGGATAGAGGGTCTGTGGAAGCGCTTCGGCGAGCAGGTGGCCGTGGCGGGGATCGACCTCGTGGTGCCGGCGGGCCAGTTCATCGGCCTGGTCGGACCCAACGGCGCAGGCAAGACGACGACGCTGTCCATGGTGACCGGGCTGCTGCGCCCGGACATGGGGCGCGTCATCGTCGCCGGGCACGACGTGTGGGCGGATCCCACCGAGGTGAAGTCCCGCATCGGCGTCCTGCCGGAGGGCCTGCGGCTCTTCGAGCGGCTGTCGGGACGCGAACTGCTCGGGTACATGGGCCGGTTGCGCGGTCTGTCCGGCGAGGAGACCGACAAGCGGGCGACGCAGCTGCTGGACGTCCTCGACCTCGCGGGCTCGCAGCACAAGCTGGTCGTGGACTACTCGACGGGCATGCGGAAGAAGATCGGCCTGGCGGCCGCCCTGCTGCACAACCCGGAAGTGCTGTTCCTGGACGAGCCGTTCGAGGGCGTGGACCCGGTGTCGGCGCAGACCATCCGCGGGGTGCTGGAGCGCTACACCGCCTCCGGGGCCACCGTCGTCTTCTCCTCCCACGTGATGGAGCTCGTCGAGTCGCTGTGTGACTGGGTGGCCGTGATGGCCGCCGGCCGGATCCGGGCCGCGGGCCCGCTGGCCGACGTACGGGGCGCGGCGCCTTCGCTGCAGGCCGCGTTCCTGGAGCTGGTCGGCGCGCAGGGCCGGGCCTCCGGCGACTCGCTGGACTGGCTCGGCGGCGGAAACGGCGCGGGCCACGGCCGCGGCACGGGCGACGGCATGGGCACCGGCGCGGGCAACGGCACGACCGGCGGCGGCGCGTCCGAGGCGGCCGCCCGATGAGCACCACCGCCGTCCCGCTGACCCCGATCTTCGTCCGGCTCAAGCTCTCCCTGATGAAGAACGGCCTGAAGGGCTCCTCGAAGCGCAAGGCCGCCTGGATCAGCAGCCTCGTCTTCGCCCTGGTGGTCGGCTTCTTCATCACCCTCGGCCTGGCCCTGCTGCACGGCAACGCCCACGCGGGCACCGTCGTCGTCCTGCTGGCCGCGCTCCTCGCGCTCGGCTGGGCGTTCATGCCGCTGTTCTTCCCCACCGGCGACGAGACGCTCGACCCGAGCCGGCTCGTCATGCTGCCGCTGCGCCCGCGGCCGCTCGTACGGGCCCTGCTCGCCTCCTCCCTGGTCGGGATCGGCCCGCTGTTCACGCTCTGCCTGGCCGTCGGCTCGGTGGTGGCCGTCGCGCGGGGCGCCGCCGGCGCGGTGGCCGCGGTGGTCGCGGCGCCGCTGCTGCTGCTGGGCTGCGTCACGCTCGCCCGCGCCGTGGCCACGGCGAACGTACGGCTCCTGACCAGCCGCAAGGGACGCGACCTGGCCGTGCTCAGCGGCCTGCTGATCGCGGTGGGCGCGCAGGTGGTCAACTTCGGCAGCCAGCGGCTGTTCCAGGAGGGCGGGCTGGAGACCCTGGAGCCCGCCGAGGCCGTGGTCCGCTGGCTGCCGCCCGCGACCGCCGTCGGCATGGTGGACTCCGCGAGCGAGGGCTCGTACGGGGTGGCCGCGGCCCAACTGGCCATCACCCTGGCCGGCCTGGCCCTGCTGCTCCGGTTCTGGGAGCGCAGCCTCACCCGGCTGATGGTGACCCCCGACGGCTCGACCCTCACGGCGGCGAAGCCGGAGAAGGAACGCGGCAACGCGGGAGGCGGCCTGTGGGCCCTGCTGCCCGACAACCGCACCGGCGCGGCCATGCAGCGCACCCTGCGCTACGTCGTCCGCGACCCGAAGACCAAGTCGGCCTGGGTCACGGCCCTGGCGATCGGCGCGATCGTCCCGGTCTTCAACGCCCTGCAGGGCACCGGCTCGGTGTACCTCGCCTGCTTCGGCGCGGGGATGCTCGGCGTCCAGATGTACAACCAGTTCGGCCAGGACACCTCGGCGTTCTGGATGGTCGCGCAGACCATCTCGAACCGTCAGGACGCGTACGTCGAACTGAGCGCCCGGGCCTGCGCCCTGGCCCTGGTGACCGTCCCGTACACCGTCCTGGTCACGGCGGTCACCGCCGCCCTCGTCGGCAACTGGCGGGGCTTCCCGCCCGCGCTGGGGCTGGCGCTGGCCCTGCTCGGCTCGATGCTGTGCACCGGCGCGCTGGCCTCGGCCCGCTACCCGTACTCCATCCCGACGGAGGGCGCCTTCAAGAACGTCGCCCCGGGGCAGGGCGGGCTCGCCTGGCTGGGCATCTTCGGGGGGATGTTCACCTCGGCGGTGATCTGCGCCCCGATGATCGTCCTGACCGTCTACCTCCACGGCGGGGACCACGAGTCCCTCGCCTGGATCCTGCTCCCGCTGGGCATGGCCTGGGGCACCCTGACCGCCTGGGCCGGACTGCGGCTGGCCGCCCCGACGGTGGCCCGCAGGCTCCCGGAGATCCTGGCGGCGGTGAGCAAGGGCTGAAGCCCGATCGGGGCCGGTCGGGGCCGAGCGGCTCCGCCGGCCCCGTCGGGTAGCGTGGGGATCTTCGGCCGGCGTAGGCCGCCGGAGTCCCCCGAGGTGAACACCCATGACCGTTGGCGAACCGCCCGTCGTGTGGAGCCTGACCGAAGCGGACGCACACGCCGGATGGCGGGCGTTGTCGTGGAGCGCGGGACCGGACGGCGAGCTCGCCGTCCTGCTGGTCCAGCGTCGCCACCTGAGCCCGAGCGAGTACGTCAAGGGCTGGCCCGGGTGGGGCACGGCGAACCCCTTCGACGCCGAGCTCGTCATCGTCCCCGCGCGGGGACCCGAGCGGCGCATACCGGTCGACGCGATCGGGCTCCGGCCCCAACACCTCGCGCTGCTCCCGCAGTCGCGCTTCCTCCTCGCGGCGGGCCGCGCCGGGCAGGACGCGGACGGCACCTGGCGCGACAACGCCGTGGTGTACTCCCCCGAAGGCCGGCCCGAGGCGGCGCTGTGCCTCGGCGACGACATCGCGGCGCTGGTCAGCGACGCCCGCGGGAGCATCTGGACCGCGTACGGGGACGAGGGCATCTTCGGGGCCCACCCGCAGTCCCGGGAGGGCCTGGCGGGCTGGAACACCGCCGGCGCGGCCACCTGGGTTCCGCCGCACCGCTTCCCCGAAGGGCCGGTGCACGGCCTCACGGCCGCCACGGAAGGCCCGTACGCCTGGCTGGCCTGGAGCCACCCCCGAGGCACCTTCCTGACCCGGATCGATCCCGCCACCGGCCGGGCCGCCGGCTACCGCTGCCCGTTGCGGTACGTGGACGGGCTGGCCGTACGGGGCGACCGCGCGGTGCTGAGCCGCCGGGAGCACGACGAGCCGTTCACCGAGCTGGTCCGCGTGGACCTGGTCGACGGTGAGTGCGTGATCACCGACCGGCAGCGGGTGCCGCTGCCGGGCCGCGTGGTGATGCAGTGCGGCCAGGGCAGGGACGGCACGCTCTGGCTCCGCGCGGGCGACACGTGGGTCCGGATCGAGGTCTGATCCGGACCCGGCGCGGTGCGGTGCTGTGCGCTGCGGGCGGCGTGTCAGGGGGCGTCGGCCTTGACTCCGTCCAGGAAGGGTTCCAGGGCCGCGCGCCAGGCGGCCGGCTGGTCGTAGTGGAGGTAGTGGCCGGCGTCGGGGATCTCCGCGTACTGCCCCGCCGGCAGGACGCGGACCATCTCCTGGGCTTCGGCGCGGCCCAGTTCGCCGTCCAGGCCCCGGACGACCAGGGTCGGGCAGCGGACCTGCGCCAGCTCCTCCCAGTGCGCGTCGTGCACCCAGGTCTCGCGGGCCGTGAGCATCTGGCGCCGGGAGAAGACGGGGCGCCACCCGTCGTCGGCCTGGTGCATGACCTCGGCGAAGAACGCTCCGCGGCCGGGGTCGGGCCGCTCCACGCGGGGGTCGTCCTCGCCGAACCAGCGGCGGGCCGCGTCCTGGGTCGGGAACGGCAGCGGCCAACGGTGGAACCACTCCTCCCACTCCTGCTGGGAGGCCGCCCCGAGGGCGGAGGCGCGCATGTCGCAGATGACCAGGGACGCCACGAGGTCGGGGCGGCGGGCGGCGAGCTGCCAGGCGGTGAGGGCTCCCATGGAGTGGCCGATGAGGGTCACGGGGGCCAGGCCGAGCTGCTCGACGGCGGCTTCGGCATCGGCCACGAAGGCCTCGCGGCCCAGGGCGGTCGTGAGGGCCGGGAGGGTGGCGGGGCGCTCGCTCTGGCCGTGGCCGCGCTGGTCGAGGGCCACGACGCGGCGGCGCTCACCGAGCCAGCGGGCGGTTCCGGCCCAGTGGAAGGCGCGGCCCATCAGGCCGTGGAGTAAGAGCACACCGGGGGCACCCGCCGGAGCGGGCGGTTCCCTGAACTCCCAGGCTGCCAGGCGTACGCCGTCGGCCCCTGTGACATCGAAGCGCTGTACCACCGCAGATGCACCCCCTTCGCTCCCGGCCACAGTATCGAACCCGCATTCGAAAACGGGGTTCTCGCCGGCAACACCGCTCTTTCGAGTGACCTTGCTCAAGGATTGACCGCCCCGGCCGATGGAGATCCTTTCAACAGGGAGGCGGGCCGCTCGGGGAAGACGGTCCGAAGGGGATGACCTTGAGAGCTCGGGGCTCCAGGTCACACAGGGGAGGACTGGTCCCGGCGCCGCAAGGCGTCGGGACCACCCACACCACATCACACAGCATCCGGCCGCAGCGACCCCGTCGGGCTCACTCGTACGGGCGGTCCCGCGGCCCGCCCGTACGTCTGTGCGTCAACACCTCGGCCTTCCGGTGACGGTGCGGGCTCCGCTTCCGGCTCCGCTCCGGGCTCCGCTCCCGGTCAGCGCTTCGCGACGAACACGTGCGAGGCGACGACCGCATCCAGCTCGGCGGCTTCGCCACCGCTGCCGACCAGCACACCGCCGGGCGACTCGGTCACGCTCACCACCGAACCGGGCTGCACACCCGCCCGCCGCAGCGTGTACATCAGCTGCGCGTCCGTCTGGATCGGCTCCCCGATCCGGCGCACGACCACCGTCTTGCCCTCGGCGCCCGGGTCCAGCTCCGACAGGCTGACCATGCCGTCCTCCAGGAACGGATCCGCCTCGGCCTTCTCGCCCAGCTCCTCCAGCCCCGGGATCGGGTTTCCGTACGGCGACTCGGTCGGGTGGCGCAGCAGCTCCAGCACCCGCCGCTCCACCGCCTCGCTCATCACGTGCTCCCAGCGGCAGGCCTCTGCGTGCACCTGCTCCCACTCCAGGCCGATGACGTCGACGAGCAGGCACTCGGCGAGCCGGTGCTTGCGCATCACGCGCGTCGCCAGCCGGCGCCCCTCCTCGGTCAGCTCCAGGTGACGGTCGCTGGCCACCGCCACCAGGCCGTCCCGCTCCATCCGCGCCACCGTCTGGCTCACCGTCGGGCCGCTCTGGTCGAGCCGCTCGGCGATACGGGCGCGCATGGGGACCACGCCTTCCTCTTCCAGCTCGAGGATGGTGCGGAGATACATCTCCGTGGTATCGATCAGTCCGGACATTCGTGCCCCTCGGATTGCGTGCGCTGGCCCTGCCCCCAATTCTGACGCATCGGGCCGACAACCGTCCCGTGCCGCGGGTCAAGGCCGTTCCAGGACGTCTTGTGGCGCCTTCGGCCACGGGATTGACGTCCGTATTGACAGGCTGTTGGTCCAGACCGCACGGTGAGCGGCGGACACGGACGACGACGCATCCATCTGCACCCCACCCCGGAAGGCCTTCGGCGTATGAGCGAGAGCAAGCTGGCCGGTCAGTTCTTCGACGCCGCCATCGGGCTGCTGGAACGGGTGCGGGACGAGGAGTCCTCGCACATCGCCGAGGCCGGTGTCGTCATCGCGGACGCCGTGGCCGCCGGCAACAAGCTCTTCGCCTTCGGGGCCGGGCACTCTTCCCTCCCCGCCCAGGACGTGGTCTACCGGGCCGGCGGGCTCGCCCTCATGAACTTCCTCGCCGTCCCCGGCACCGCGGGCATCGACATCATGCCCGCCACCCTCGGAAGCGCCCTGGAGCGCGTGGACGGGCTCGCCGGAGCCGTACTGGACAGCAGCCCGGCCTCCGACGGCGACGTCCTCGTGATCATCTCCCTCTCCGGGCGCAACGCCCTGCCGGTGGAGATGGCCATGAACGCCCGCGCCATCGGCCTCAAGGTCATCGGCGTGACCTCGGTGGCGTACGCGACCGGGACCAAGTCGCGGCACGTGTCCGGAACCTTCCTCAAGGACCACTGCGACATCGTCCTCGACAGCAAGATCGCGGTCGGCGACGCCGAACTGAGCCTCGACGGCATCGAGGCCCCCTTCGCCCCCGCCTCCACCGTGGTGACCAGCGCGATCATGCAGGCGGTCATGGCCGCCGCGGCCGGCGAGCTCGCCGCCCGCGGACTGGAGCCGCCGCTGCTGCGCTCGGGCAACGTCGACGGCGGCCACGAGTGGAACGGCCGCGTGATGCAGGAGTACGGCGACCGGATCTTCTTCCGCCACTAGTCCGCCCCTTCCGTCTCTTGCCTCGCGCGCGTCGCCAGGTCCAGGTCGGCCGCGACGCGGGCCGCGACCTCCTCCGCGTAGGCGGCGTCCGCCCGCTCGAAGGCGGCCCGTGAGGGGCCGCGCAGGAACGTCAGCGCGCCCAGGGTCCGGCCGCGGCTGCGCAGCACCACGCACAGCCCGTGCGCCGCGCCCTGCGGCCACTGCCGGGACCGCGCCCACTCCTCGGCCGCCTCTCCGCGCGGCCCGCTGGTGCGCACCGAGCCGGACCGCTCCAGCGCCTGCAGCGCCGGGTGGCCGGCCTCGTACCGCACGGGGATCGACCCCGGCGCCGGGAACCCGGGCGGGGACGCGGCCGACCGTACGAGCCGCGGCCGGTCGGGGTCCCCGGGCCGCTCCAGTACGTCGAGCAGCGCGTGCTCGGCGAAGCCGGCCAGGGCGAAGTCCAGCCGTACGGAGGCCGCCTCGGCCGGGTCCTCGCACTCGGCGGCCGCCCGGCCCGCCCGGTGCAGCTGGTGCGAGCGGAACCGCAGTTGCGCGGTGTCCAGCTCCGCCCGGCGGGCCTCGGTGACGTCCTGGAACAGCAGGGCGACCCCGAGCGGTACGGGTTCCTCCGCGAGCGGCGAGGCCAGCCGCAGGAAGCCGCACCGCCAGCACCGCCGCCGCACCCCCTCGGGAGTGCGCACGGACACCCACAGCTCCACGGGTTTGGGCGGCGCGCCCTCGGCCAGCACGTGCTGGAGGGCGCCCTCCAGCTCCTCGACCCCCTGGGTCAGCAGGTCCCCGAGGGGCCGCCCGAGCAGCGCGGTGCGCCCGGAGGCGAAGGCGCGGGCGGCGTGCGCGTTGACGACCGCCGGGCGCAGGTCCACGTCGACGAGGACGACGCCCCACGAGGCGTCGTCCATCAGCGCCTCGCTGAGGGCGATGGACCGCTCCAGGTCGATCTGCGCGTGCACCGCGCTGAAGGCGCAGTACACCCCGGCGGGCTTGCCGTCGGCGCCGGGCACTCCGGCGGACTGGGTCCGCACCAGGACGCGGCCGCCGCCCTTGGTCAGCAGCGCGAACTCGTGGACCTGCCGTCCCGGCACGTCCTGGGCGGCCATGAGTCTGTCCTGTACGTCCTGGGCGTCGGCGGCCCGTACGGCCCACCCCGCGAACCCCTTGCGCCCCACGGCCTCGGCCGCGGACCACCCCAGGACCCGCTCGGCCTCACGGTTCCAATGGGTGATCACGCCGTCGGCGTCGAACGCGCACAGGGCGGCGTCCATCCCGTCGAGCAGCGCTGCGAGCAGATCGTCGGCGGTCTCACTACGTCCGGAAGCACTCACCTGGCACCCCCTGCAGGTGTTCGCGTGTGCGGCACGTCAGATCATTGAACTGGAACGTGACGCAGCCCACACCCGCTTCCCGCGGATTGGGTACGAGAAATCCGGTCAGCGGGGGCGGACGTCGTCCCAGGCGAGACGACGCACATCCATCGCGTCGCGTACGGGGGTGCCCTGATGATCGGCCCTGGAAATAAACGGTTGTGACGGCAGGAGGAGGTGCCTAGGCTTTGCCGTACACGAGAAGGGAGGTGGTTCCCGAAATGTACGGAAACCGGACGCGTGAGGTGGCTGCGGGCTAAAGCGCCCGTCGTCGCACGCACCCAGTGCGGTGCCCGGCGGGAACGCCAGGCGCCAATCCCAAGCAGTCACCCGACCCGCGGGCTCGCCGGTACGTCCGGCCGGCTTCTCTCACTGCAGGAGAGAAACCAGAGCCCGCGGGTCGTCTGCGTCAGGGGCAGAGCCGTTCGAGCCGCCACTTGTCGCCTTCGGCGACGTACCGCAGGCGGTCGTGCAGGCGGTTCTCGTGGCCCTGCCAGAACTCCACCGCGTCGGGAACCACCCGCACGCCGCCCCACTCCGGCGGGACCGGGACCTGCTCGCCCTGCGGGTAGCGCGCCTCCAGCTCCGCGTAGCGCCGGTCGAGCTCGGCGCGCGAGTCGATCACCCGGGACTGCTCGCTCGCCCAGGCGCCCAGTTGGGAGCCGTGCGGCCGGGAGCGGAAGTACGCCGCGGTCTCGTCGCGGCCGATACGGGTGGCCGTGCCGGTCACGATGACCTGGCGGGCGATGGCGTGCCAGGGGAAGAGCAGCGAGACGTACGGGTTGGCGTCGATCTCCCGGCCCTTGCGGGAGCCGTAATTGGTGAAGAAGACGAAGCCCCGCTCGCCGAACTGCTTCAGCAGCACCGTGCGGGAGCTGGGCCGGCCGTCGGGGGTCGCGGTCGAGACGACCATCGCGTTGGGTTCGAAGAGGTGCGCGTCCGTCGCCTGGCGGAACCACTCGGCGAACTGCCTCAGGGGGTCCTCGGCGAGGCTGTCCTCGAAGACGATCTCCGAGCGGTACTGCTTGCGCATGACGGCGGGGTCAAGGTCCTGGGGGTCGGTCACCGGGCCATCCTGCCGCAGTATGACTGCCGGAGGTGTGCCGTATGTCACGCTTCCCCGCGCCATGCGGAGCGGACAAAATCTTGAGGCCGGTCCGAGGGTTCCCGCGTGGGTGACCTTCGGCCGTGCCGGGCATCAACGGGGATGACCGCGCCGGACCGCGAATCACGCCGGGAGCCGCGCGTGTTCGCACTATCTGAGGAGCCGCCGCATGTCCGACTTCGTACCCGGGCTCGAAGGGGTCGTCGCGTTCGAGACCGAGATCGCCGAACCGGACAAGGAAGGCGGTTCGCTGCGCTACCGCGGGGTCGACATCGAGGACCTCGTCGGACACGTCTCGTTCGGGAACGTCTGGGGCCTGCTGGTCGACGGGGCGTTCAACCCGGGCCTGCCCGCCGCCGAGCCCTTCCCGATCCCCGTGCACTCCGGTGACATCCGCGTGGACGTCCAGTCCGCGCTCGCCATGCTCGCCCCCGTGTGGGGTCTGAAACCGCTCCTCGACATCGACGTGCAGACCGCCCGCGACGACCTGGCGCGGGCCGCCGTCATGGCGCTCTCGTACGTCGCCCAGTCCGCCCGCGGACAGGGCCGGGCCATGGTGCCGCAGCGGGAGATCGACAAGGCCGAGTCCGTGGTCGAGCGGTTCATGATCCGCTGGCGCGGTGAGCCGGACCCGCGGCACGTCAAGGCCGTCGACGCGTACTGGACCTCCGCCGCCGAGCACGGGATGAACGCCTCGACGTTCACCGCGCGCGTCATCGCCTCCACCGGCGCCGACGTGGCGGCCGCGCTGTCCGGGGCCGTCGGCGCCATGTCCGGGCCGCTGCACGGCGGCGCGCCGTCGCGCGTGCTCGGCATGATCGAGGAGATCGAGCGCACCGGCGACGCCGTGGCGTACGTGAAGAAGGCCCTCGACAAGGGCGATCGGCTGATGGGCTTCGGGCACCGCGTGTACCGGGCCGAGGACCCCCGCGCCCGCGTGCTGCGGCGTACCGCCAAGGAGTTGGACGCCCCGCGCTACGAGGTCGCCGCCGCGCTGGAGAAGGCCGCGCTGGAGGAGCTGCACGCGCGCCGCCCCGACCGGGTGCTGGCGACCAACGTGGAGTTCTGGGCCGCGATCATGCTGGACTTCGCGGAGGTCCCGGCGCACATGTTCACCTCCATGTTCACGTGCGCCCGTACCGCCGGCTGGTCGGCGCACATCCTGGAGCAGAAGCGCACCGGCCGCTTGGTGCGCCCGTCGGCCCGCTACACCGGGCCGGGCGTCCGCAACCCGCGCGAGATCGAGGGCTACGCCGACATGGCGGAGACCGCCTGAGCCGGCGGCCCCGCCCCTCCCTGGGCTGACGTGTGCGGCGGGCCGCCGCCGTCCGCCTCAGCCCAGGGTCGCGTCCAGGATCCGGGCCCACTGGGCGACGACCCGGGCGCGGCGGGCGGTGTCGTCGCTCAGCACGTTGGCCAGGCCCAGCCCCCGGGCCATGTCGAGCAGGCCCTGCACGGTCTCCCGTACGCCCGGTACGGACTCGTCCGCGCCCAGCAGTTCCACGGCGATGCGGTGGGTTTCGCGGCCCACCCGGGTCTCCAGTTCGGCGACCCGGGGGCGCAGCTGCTCCTCGTTGGAGGCGGCGACCCACAGTTGGAGCGCGGCCCGGAAGAGCACGCCCGTGTACATGTCGACCAGCGCCTCCACCACGGCGGGCCGGGGCGCCGGGCCGGCCTGGAACAGCTCGCGCAGGGCGGTGGAGCGCTCCTCGGCGACGTATTCGACGGCCGCGGTGAACAGGTCCTCGCGGGTGCGGAAGTGATGCTGGGCCGCGCCGCGGGAGACTCCGGCGCGCTCGGCGACGACGGCGACGGTGGAGCCCGCCCAGCCGTGTTCCGCGAGGCAGGAGACGGCGGCGTCGAGGAGGTGGCGGCGGGTGACCCGGCTGCGGGCCTGCTTGGGGCCCGGGGCGGGCGCGGGGGCAGGCGCGGCGCCGGGGCCCGGGCCGGAGCCGGCGTCGGTCACAGTGCCCATGCGGGATCCCGTCGTTGGAAGCGGGCAGTGATGCCCTCACGGGCCTCGGCGGAGGCGAAGAGCCCCGCGGACAGCTCGGTCAGGCGGGCACCGTCCCGGTCGAGGGCCTCGCGTACGGCGGCGGTGGTCAGGGCCTTGGTCTGCGCCAGGCCCTGCGGAGAGGCCTTGCGCAGGCCCGCGAGGACCGGCTCCAGGGCCTCGTCGACCTGCTCGGCGTGCAGGGTGAGCAGCCCGATCCGGGTGGCCTCGGCGGCGTCGAAGAGCTCGGCGGTCAGGAAGTAGCGGCCGGCGGCCCGCGCGTCGAGCCGCGGGAGCAGCGGGATCGAGATGACCGCGGGAGCCAGGCCCAGGTGGGTCTCGGTGAAGGCGTACGAGGACTGCGGCCCGGCGGCGGCGATGTCGCAGGCGCCGAGCAGCCCGAGGCCGCCCGCCCGGACGTGGCCGGTGACGCGGGCGACGACGGGCCGGGGCAGTTCGGCGATTTCCCTGAGCAGGGCCAGGAAGTCGGCGGGGTCGCAGGGCGACTTGAGGTCCGCGCCCGCGCAGAAGGTGGTGCCGGTGTGGGTGAGGACGACGGCCCGGACCGCCGGGTCCGCGCCCGCCGCGGCGAGGGCTGCGCGCAGCTCGCCGACGAGGTCCGCGGAGAGTGCGTTGCGGTTGGCCGGGGAGTCGAGCGTGAGCGTGGTGATCCCGCGGTGGTGCGCGGCTGCGACGGTCGGGGGCATGTCGTCCCTCCTAGTAGGACTTGGGCAGGCCCAGGGTCTGGTGCGAGACGAAGTTGAGGATCATCTCACGGCTGACGGGGGCGATTCGGGCCACCCGGGAGGCGGTGATGAGGCCGGCCAGGCCGTATTCGCGGGTGAGGCCGTTGCCGCCCAGGGTGTGGACGGACTGGTCCACCGCCCGGACGCAGGCCTCGCCGGCAGCGTACTTGGCCATGTTCGCGGCCTCGCCCGCGCCCATGTCGTCGCCCGCGTCGTAGAGGTGGGCGGCCTTCTGCATCATCAGGCGGGCGAGTTCCAGCTCGATGTGCGCGGCGGCGAGGGGGTGGGCGACGGCCTGGTGGCTGCCGATGGGCTCCTTCCACACCTGGCGGGTCTTGGCGTAGTCCACGGCCTTGGCCAGTGCGTGGCGGCCCATGCCGATGGCGAAGGCGGCGGTCATGATGCGTTCGGGGTTGAGGCCGGCGAAGAGCTGGAGCAGGCCCGCGTCCTCGTCTCCGACGAGGGCTTCGGCGGGGAGCCGGACCTCGTCCAGGACGAGCTCGAACTGTTTCTCCGCGGCCTGGAGTTCCATGTCCATGACCGACCGGGTGAAGCCGGGGGTGTCCCGCGGGACGATGAACAGGCAGGGCTTCAGGCGCCCGCTCTTGGCGTCCTCGGTACGGCCGACGATGAGGGTGGCGTCGGCGATGTCCACGCCGGAGATGAAGACCTTGCGGCCGGTCAGCACCCACGCGTCGCCGTCGCGGCGGGCGGTGGTGGTGATGCGGTGGGAGTTGGAGCCGGCGTCGGGCTCGGTGATGCCGAAGGCCATCGTGCGGCTGCCGTCGGCGAGGCCGGGGAGCCAGGCCTGCTTCTGGGCCTCGGTGCCGAAGCGGGAGATGACCGTGCCGCAGATGGCGGGCGAGACCACCATCATCAGGAGGGGGCAGCCCGCGGCGCCCAGTTCTTCCAGGACGATGGACAGTTCGGCGATGCCGCCGCCTCCGCCACCGTACTCCTCGGGCAGGTTCACCCCGAGGTAGCCGAGCTTGGCGGCGTCGGCCCACAGCTCGTCGGGGTGGCCGCCTTCGCGGGCGACGCGGGTGAGGTACTCGCGGCCGTAGCGCTGCCCGAGGGCGGCGACGGCGGCGCGCAGGGCCTTGTGCTCTTCGGTTTCCAGAACGGTGGTGCCGATGGCGGGGCTCATGCTTGCTGTTCCTCCTGGACTACGGCGAGCAGGGCGCCGAACTCGACCTGTTGGCCGGTGGCGGCGTGGAGCGCGGTGAGCGTGCCGGAGGCCGGAGCGAGGATGCGGTGCTCCATCTTCATGGCCTCCAGCCAGAGCAGGGGCTGCCCGGCGGTGACGGCGCTGCCGGGGGCGAGGCCCTCGGCGACGCGGACGACGGTGCCGGGCATGGGCGCGAGGAGGGAGCCGGGCTCGGTGCGGTCCTGGGGATCGGCGAACCGGGGCACGGGGACGAGGGTGTGGGAGCCGAGTGCGGAGTCGACGTACATCTCACGCACACCGGCGGTGTTCGAATTTTGTTTCACGTGGAACAGCCGCCGGATTCCCTCGACTTCGAGGGTGACGAGCTCGGGATTCGCGGCCAGGACCCGGACGCCGGGGTGGTCCAGGGGCTGGTAGCGGGCCTCGTATGCGGCGCCGGCCGCGGTGTAGCGGCGGGTCTGCGGCTGGGAGCGGAGGTTGCGCCAGCCGCCGAGGCGGGCGGCGAGAGGGGCGTCGGGGCCGGGTGCCGCTTCGGCGAGGGCGGCGGCGAGGGCCGACAGGGTGGTGGCCCGGCCTGCGTCCGGGGCGTCTTCGGTCAGCTCGCCGAGGTGGCGTTCGTAGAAGCCGGTGTCGAGGCGCCCGGCGGTGAACTCCGGGTGCCGCAGGGACCGTACGAGGAGCTCGCGGTTGGTGGTGAGCCCGTGGATCCGGGCCCCGGCGAGGGCGTGGGCGAGGGCGCGCACGGCCTCGGCGCGGGTCGGGGCGTGCGCGACGACCTTGGCGAGCATCGGGTCGTAGTGGATGCCGACCGGATCCCCGTCGGCGAAGCCGGTGTCCACGCGGACCTCGCCGGGGACGGCGAGGGTGTGCAGTACGCCGGTCTGCGGACGCCAGTTGTGGGCGGGGTCCTCGGCGTACAGGCGGGCCTCGACGGCGTGGCCGGACGGCTGCGGGGGCGTGAGCGGCAGGGCCGCACCTTCGGCGATCCGCAGTTGCAGGGCCACGAGGTCGAGCCCGAAGACGGCTTCGGTGACGGGGTGTTCCACCTGGAGGCGGGTGTTCATCTCCAGGAAGTACGGGCGGCCGTCGGCGGCGACGAGGAACTCGACGGTGCCCGCGCCCTGGTAGGAGACCGCGCGGGCGGCGGCCACGGCGGCCTCGTGGAGGCTCGTGCGCAGTTGCTCGGGCAGGCCGGGCGCCGGGGCTTCCTCGATGACCTTCTGGTGGCGTCGCTGGAGGGAGCAGTCGCGGGTGCCGAGTGCCCAGACGGTGCCGTGCGCGTCGGCGAGGATCTGCACCTCGACGTGGCGGCCCCGTTCGACGTAGGGCTCGGCGAAGACCTCTCCGTCCCCGAAGGCCGAGCGGGCCTCCGCGGACGCGGCCTCCAGCTCCTCCTTCAGGACGTCGAGGTCCCGTACGACGCGCATCCCGCGGCCGCCGCCGCCCGCCGCGGCCTTCAGGAGCAGCGGCAGGTCCGCGCCGGTGGCGGTGGCGGGGTCGACGGGCTCCAGGAGGGGCACCCCGGCGGAGCGCATCAGTTCCTTGGCGCGGGTCTTGGAGGCCATGGCCTCGATGGCCTCGGGGGACGGGCCGATCCAGGTCAGGCCCGCGGCCAGGACCTCGCGGGCGAATCCGGCGTTCTCGGAGAGGAATCCGTAGCCGGGGTGGACGGCGTCGGCGCCCGCGGCGAGGGCGGCCTTGATGATCAGGTCGCCGCGCAGGTAGGTGTCGGCGGGGGCCGCGCCGGGCAGGCGTACGGCCGCGTCGGCGTCGCGTACGTGCAGGGCGTTCTCGTCGGGGTCGGAGTGGACGGCGACGGTGGCCAGGCCCTGGGCGCGGGCCGTGCGGAAGATGCGGACGGCGATCTCGCCCCGGTTGGCGACGAGGAGGGAGGTGATGGTCATGGGGGCGCTCACATCCGGAAGATGCCGAAGCCGCCACGGGCGCCCTCGACGGGGGCGTTGTGGACGGCCGACAGGCACAGGCCGAGGACGGTTCGGGTGTCGCGGGGGTCGATGATCCCGTCGTCGTACAGCCGTCCGGACAGGAAGGTCGGCAGGGACTCGGACTCGATCTGCGCCTCCACGAAGGCGCGCATGCCGGCGTCGGCCTCGTCGTCGTACGGCTGCCCCTTCGCGGCGGCGGACTGCCGGGCCACGATGGAGAGGACTCCGGCGAGCTGCTGGGGTCCCATGACGGCGGACTTGGCGCTGGGCCAGGCGAAGAGGAACCGGGGCTCGAAGGCGCGGCCGCACATGCCGTAGTGGCCGGCGCCGTAGCTCGCGCCGATGAGGACGGACAGGTGCGGGACGCGGGAGTTGGAGACCGCGTTGATCATCATCGAGCCGTGCTTGATGATGCCGCCCTGTTCGTACTCCTTGCCGACCATGTAGCCGGTGGTGTTGTGGAGGAAGAGCAGCGGGATGTCGCGCTGGTTGGCGAGCTGGATGAACTGGGCGGCCTTCTGCGACTCGGCGCTGAACAGCACGCCCTGGGCGTTGGCGAGGATGCCCACCGGGTAGCCGTGCAGCTCGGCCCAGCCGGTGACCAGGCTGGTGCCGTAGAGGGGCTTGAACTCGTCGAAGTCGGAACCGTCGACGATGCGGGCGATGACCTCGCGGGGGTCGAAGGGGGTCTTGAGGTCGGCGGGGACGATGCCGAGGAGTTCCTCGGGGTCGTACGCCGGCTCCTCGGCCTTCGGCGGGTCCTGGCGGGCCTTGCGGTGGTTCAGGCGGGCCACGACGCGGCGGGCCCGGCGGATGGCGTCGTGCTCGTCGAGGGCGTGGTAGTCGGCGAGGCCGGAGGTGCGGGCGTGCATGTCGGCGCCGCCGAGGGACTCGTCGTCGCTCTCCTCGCCGGTGGCCATCTTGACGAGCGGCGGACCGCCGAGGAACACCTTCGACCGGTCCTTGATCATGATGGTGTGATCGGACATCCCGGGGATGTACGCGCCTCCGGCGGTGGAGTTGCCGAAGACGACGGCGATGGTGGGGATGCCCTCGGCCGAGAGGCGGGTGAGGTCGCGGAAGATCGCGCCGCCCGGGATGAAGATCTCCTTCTGGGAGGGGAGATCGGCGCCGCCGGACTCGACGAGGCTGATGCAGGGCAGGCGGTTCTGGCGGGCGATCTCGTTGGCCCGCAGGGCCTTCTTC
The DNA here is from genome assembly GCF_042736725.1 of Streptomyces sp. NPDC060028. Classification (NCBI taxonomy): domain Bacteria; kingdom Bacillati; phylum Actinomycetota; class Actinomycetes; order Kitasatosporales; family Streptomycetaceae; genus Streptomyces; species Streptomyces sp. NPDC060028. Next base: position 47,201 of record NZ_JBHWVJ010000059.1, read on the forward strand.
AGGGTCCAGGGGTTGCTCGCTCCGCCGCGGACGGTGGGGTCGTTGGCGGTGACCAGGCATTCGACGCCCTCGACGGTGCCGATCCCGGTGACCATGGAGGCGCCGACGGGGTAATCGCTGCCCCAGGCCGCGAGCGGGGACAGCTCCAGGAAGGGGGTGTCCGGGTCGAGGAGCAGCTCGATGCGCTCGCGGGCCAGGAGCTTGTCGCGCTGCTTGTGGCGGGCGGTGTACTTCTCGCCGCCGCCCTGCAGGGCCTTGGCGTGCTCGGCGTCGAGGGCGGCGAGACGTTCCAGGGCGGCGGCGCGGTACCCGACGTGGTCGGGGGCGTGCGGGTCGACGGTCGTGCCGAGACGGGTCATGATCCGGTCCCCTCCGGGGCGGGTACGGGGCCTTGGCCCTGGGCGGGCGGCGGGGTGGGGGTGGGTACGGAGCCGACGCCCGGGGCCGGGGCCGGGGGCGGCAGCAGGTGGGTGGGGATGTCGAGGTGGCGGGCGCGGAGCCATTCGCCGAGGGCTTTGGCCTGGGGGTCGAAGCGGTGGCCCGCGGCCACGCCGTCGCCGAGGATGCCTTCGACTGTGAAGTTCAGGGCGCGCAGGTGCGGGAGGGGGTGGCGGGTGACGGGGAGACCGGAGGTCTCGGGGAGCAGGGTGCGGAAGGT
>NZ_JBHWVJ010000060.1:0-47174 GCF_042736725.1 Streptomyces sp. NPDC060028
CCACACACCACCAGAAGCTGCCAACCAGTCAACCCAAAGACCGTTGCAGTACTAGCCTCTGCCGATGCCTCTTGAACGTCCCGCGGAGCCCTGCGAGAGCGAGGCGAGCCTGAGCGCCCCGCACCTCGGGAGTGTCGGGGCACGGGGCGCTCGTGTCTGCGGGGACCGTCGGGTCGACGGTCCCCGCAGACATCTCGGGGCTACCGGGTGGTGACCGTATAGGTGTCGGCCGCGAGCTGCTTCACAGGTGCGGCCTCCTGGCCCGGGAGGGTGTTGAGCTGCTCCGGTCGCAGCTTCGGGCCGGTCGGCGATCCGAGCCGCACGTCGCCCCCCTTGACGGCTTCGACGGCGGACACCTTGGGTGCTGCCGGGGCCTTGATTGCCGAGCCGGCCGGCGCGAAGGCCGAGCCGATCCAGTGGTTGCCGGAGACAACCCAGCCGCCGCGCCACGCACCGCCGTCCCACACGTAGCCGCCGCTGTTCGTGGCGTACCAGTGATCACCCCCGCACCGGCGGTAGAAGTCCGCGCTGATCCACAGTTGGCTGGCCGCGATCTGGTTGCCCCACCAGCCCGACGTGGCGCACAGGTACCAGACGCCGCTGGGCATGTCGAAGACGAGTAAGTCGTTCTTCGCGTTGATCCACCCCGCGGACTTGGACGCGAGGCTGTTGCAGTTGTTGTTGTAGGCGAGTGCGCCGGTGGCGGAGTAGCCGCCGTTCTCGGCGCCGTCGCTGACCTCGGCGTACGAGGACGCGCACAGGTTCGCGGTCTGGTAGGTGAACAGGTGCTGCCACTGCGCGCTGGCCTGGCCGGTCAGGCCGAGCGTCAGACCTAAGGCCGCGGCGGTGGCGGCGGTGACACGTGCGACGGTACGTGATTTCAAGGTGCGCTCCATTGCTCGCAGGTACACGGACCGCAGGCGGGTACGGCGCGCTGCATGAGCCATGAGGATGCACCAAAGCTGACGGGTGCTCATGTTTCTGGGGCGGGAATGGCCGGGTCCGGGCACGGGAGTGGCGGATTCCCCCGTTTTGCGACCCTGAGCCCTTTTCTTCAACCGCCCGCGCGCGACGCCGGTCCCGCCACAGGGCGGCGGCAGTCCCGACACCGAGGGTCGTCAGCCATGCGCCGAGCCCCGAGCCGGCTCCGTTCGTGAGGGCGATCGTCACGACGAACGACGCAGCCGTCGAGGCCGTATTCCGTTGGGCGAGTCCCGCCAGACTGCGTGGCTGGGGGACGCGCTCCGCTCCGTTCCGCGGCCTTCGGCGGACGAACCCGCCTCCTGACGCGAGCGCGACCGCGGCCGCGGCCGCGCCGCCGGGTCCAGCCGCTCAGGTCACGGAGTGAAGAGGACCTTGACCGCGCCGTCCCGCTTCTTCTGGAACATCTCGTACGCGTCCGGCGCCTGTTCGAGGGTCAAGCGGTGCGTGGCGAAGTCGTCGACGCCGAGGGGGTCCCCGTCGGTGAGCAGGGGGAGGATGTCGCCGACCCAGCGCCAGACGTTGGCCTGGCCCATGCGCAGTTGGAGCTGCTTGTCGAACATGGTCAGCAGGGGCAGCGGATCGGCCGCACCGCCGTAGACCCCGGACACGGAAATGGTGCCGCCGCGGCGGACGAGGTCGATGGCGGTGTAGAGCGCGGAGAGCCGGTCGATCCCTGCTCGCTTCATCATGGCCGCGGCCAGGGAGTCCGGCAGGTGGGTGGTCATGCTCTGGGCCGCGGCGGCGACACGGCTGCCGTGGGCCTCCATGCCCACGGCGTCGATGACGGCGTCGGGGCCCCTCCCACCGGTGAGGTCCCGGACGGCGTCCGTCAGGTCGTCTCCGCACTCCTGGAGGTCCAGGGTGTGGATGCCGCGCCGACGGGCCCGTTCCAGGCGTTCGGGAACGAGGTCGATGCCGATGACCGTGCCGGCGCCGCGGTGTGCGGCGATGCGGCAGCTCATGTCACCGATGGGGCCCAGGCCCAGGACGGCGACGCTGCCGCCCGAGGGAACGGACGCGTACTCGACCGCCTGCCATGCCGTGGGCAGGACGTCGGACAGGTAGACGAAACGCTCGTCGGGCGGCCCGTCCGGGACCCGGATCGGCAGGTTGTTTCCGAACGGGACGCGCAGGTACTGGGCCTGGCCGCCCGGGATCTGACCGTAGAGCTTCGTGTAGCCGAAGAGGGAGGCTCCGGTGCCGTGCTCGTGGACCTGCGTCGTCTCGCACTGGGACTGCAGCCCCCGGTCGCACATGAAGCACGACCCGCACGAGACGTTGAAGGGGATCACCACCCGGTCACCCGGCTTCAGCGAGGTGACCTCCGGCCCCACCTCCTCGACGATGCCCATGGGCTCGTGTCCCAGAATGTCGCCGGGGTCGAGAAAGGCTCCAAGAATTTCGTAGAGGTGCAGGTCCGAGCCGCAGAGGCCGGTGGTCGTGATCTTGACGATCACGTCATCGTGGTCTCGGATCGTCGGGTCGGGCACGGTGTCGACCCGTACGTCCCGCTTGCCGTGCCATGTGAGTGCCCTCATGACGCCTCCTTGCGTCTGTGCTGCTTCACCGTGCGCGTGCCCCCGGCCGTGCCGGCGAACCGGAATGCCCGGGCTTTCCTCCGGAGGTGATCGGCAGCGGCGCCGCGGGCCTCAGGACGCCGGCCTCAGGACGCCGTACGCCGCAGGCGGTCACTCTTCGCGAAGCACCCGGACGCTCTTGACCTCCGTGTCGACCGCGTCCGGCACGACCATGCCCGCCTCCACCCCGGTCCGCAGGTAGGGCAGCACATCCCCGGTGAGGCGCTCGCCGGGCAGCGCCGCCGGGATGCCCGGCGGCTACGGGGTCAGCATCTCGGCCGCGATCCGGCCGGCCGCCTTCTCCCAGGGGACCTGCTCCGTTCGGCCGAAGAAGGCGTCGCGGGGCAGCGCCGCCTGCTCCAGGCGCAACCTCGACGGCGGGGGGACGTGTACGGGCTGCCCCGTACGCAGTTCCGCGGCATGGGCGGCCAGGTCGGTCAGGGCCGCCAGCAGCACCTCGGCCGTGTCGCTGTCGTCCGCGTGGGTGAGCTGCGCGCTGATGCGGCGGTGGTCGGCGATGTGGAGGTTGATCCGGTGGTTCTCCCGCAGCCAGTCGGCGGCGCGGTAGCCGGTGACCTCCCAGGCGCTGATGTCGATGATGATCTGGAGGGGGTCCATGTCTGCTGCCCGGCCCGGCCCGCAGAAGTCGTCGCGGCCGTGCACGTGCATGCCGTCGATACGGGAAATGCGGTCGCGGGTCTTCTGAGCGAGGGCGAGCGCATGGTCGTAGAGGGCCTCGCCGTGTTCGGCCATCTGCCGGCGCCAGCCGTCCAGCGCGGCGGGTTTGACCAGGTCGCCCTGTAGGTGGAACACGGAACTCTGCTCCAGGCCGGAGCCCATCTTGTGCACGGAGGTGACGCACACGTCGGCCCCGGCGTCCATCGCCCAGGTGGGAAGGCCGGAGTGGAAGGGCAGGTGGGCGCCCCATGCCTCGTCGACGATCAGCGGGCGATCCCTGCGGTGGCAGACCGCGGCGATGGCGGCCAGGTCCGAGCAGGTGCCGTAGGGGGTCGGCGTGGTCACCAGCGCTCCGCGGGCGTCGGGGTGCTCGGCGAAGGCTGCTTCGAACGCCTCGGCGGACGGCGGGTGGGCGACGTGGCGCTCGGCGTCCCACTGCGGGTCCACCCAGACGGGCTCGATGCCCGAGAGGATCAGGCCCGCGCTTGTGCCTCCTCCAGGACGCCATGGGAGGACGTACGGTCGTCCAGGCCGCTGGTGGCGAGGATGTCGGACCGGAACACCGCTTCGCCGAGCACGGCCCGCACCCTGGGGTCGGCGCCCCGTCCCTGTTTGTGCCCCGGGGGCGTGAAGGGGGTCTGGCCGGTTTCGTGGTAGGCGGCCAACGCATCGAGTACTGGTGCCTTCGACTGGTCCATGCCGCACGCCTGCCCTGTGAGCACCGACGAAAACGGACGTCAGGTGCCCTGGTCACGGGGCTGGGCCGGGCCGAGGTGCTGTTCCAGCCAGTCCGCGGCAGCGCGCCGGTAGAGCCGCCGGTTGTCCGCCCGCAGGAACTCGTGGCCCTCGTCGCGCAGCGTCAGCTGCCGCGCCGGGACGCCGCGGTCACGTGCCGCGCGGACGAACTGCTCCGACTCCGTCGGCGGCACGTTGGTGTCGTGCTCCCCGTGGACGGCCAGCACGGGGGCCCGCAGCTGATCGATGCGGCTCATCGGGGACAGGGCGCGGAGCAGTTCCCGGTCGTGTTCGGGGTGGCCGTACTTCGCGGCGGCGGACTGGGCGATCCACGGTTCCGTACCGGCGAAGAACGTGGCGAAGTCCGACATCCCGCACACGGCGACCCCGGCACGGAAGAGTTCCGGATGCCACACCAGGGAGGCCATGGTGAGGTACCCGCCGTACGAGCGGCCCATCACCCCGAGCCTCAGGGGGTCGGCGTATCCGAGCGAGACCACGTGCGCCGCGCAGTCGGCGACGTCGTCGATCGCCGCGAACCGGCCGGCGCCGAGGTCCGCGTCCACGAAGGACCGGCCCCAGCCGGACGAGCCGCGGACGTCGGGGGCGAACACGTCCAGGCCCCTGCCGAGGAGCTCGTGGTACAGCGGGCTGAAGACCGGCCGTTCCTGTTCCTCCGGTCCGCCGTGGAGGTGGATCACGCAGGGGGCCGGCCGGCCCGGGTCGCGGTGGGGCGCCCGGTAGTACCAGCCTCCGAGCTGCAGTCCGTCGCGGGCCGCGCAGCGCAGGGGCAACGGCCGTACGGGGGGCCGCCCGGGTGGGACCGCGTCCTCGTCCCGGGCCGACCAGCCGGTGCGCGTGGGCGCGAGGGTCTCGTCCAGTTCCCAGATGCCGGGCCTTCGCCGGGATCCCGACAGGGCGGCGAAGAGTCCACCGCGCGCCAAGGACGTGATGCGGGTGACCACTTCGTGGGGCAGCACCGGACGGTGACGCGGTCCCAAGTCGTCGTCCGTGGGGCCGAGCGGGAGCCCCACGCTTTCCAGCTCGGAAGCGCCGTGCACGTTCCAGGCGAGGACGGCCCACCGACCGTGGTCGGGCACGCTCAACAGGTCGAGGGCGGACGTCTCACGCTCGGCCGCGAGGGTAAGGCCCCGGGCTGCGCCCTCCTCGTCCAGCCGTACCCGCAGGAGGGCCGCGAACTCCCGTTCCCTGTCGCTGCGCAGCCACAGCGTCCGCGCGTCGGCGGAGAAGCGGCCGATCCAGGGATCCCCGTCCGCCACGTGCAGCGCGAAGGTGGTGCGGCCCGAAGCGGTGTCGAGTACGAGGGCCTCCCGTCGGCCGCGCGGGCCCCGGCGGACGAGCGCGAAGCGGCCGTCCGCGCTCATGTCGCACACGCGCAGGGAGGCGGCTCCCTCCTCGCTGAACAGCAGAACCGGCGCGGTGGCTCCGTCGGGGTCGACCAGGTAGGCGGCCAGCCCGCCACTGCGGGCCGCTCCGAGCACGGACGGTGCGGGGCCCCGCCGGACCAGCCGTTGTGCGGCCCCTCCTTCGAGCAGGGTCGCGGGGCCGTCGCGTTCGGACCACGCCGAGCCCGGTGGCCTCGCGCCGGCCCACGATGCCCCGTCCGCGGCCGCGTCCGGCGTCAGGTGTCCGGGTCCGCTGTGCTCCGAGCCCGTCGGGGAGGGCTGTGCGACCGTGACGGCGAGGGCGGCGCCGTCACGCGTCCAGCACCCGAGGTGAGCCGAACTTCCCGGCTCCGTGCCCGCCAGAACCTGGCGTCCGCTTCCGTCCGACCGCACCACCAGGACCCGGGTGTGTTCGCCGCCGCCCGGCGCCGAGGTGTAGGCGATCCAGCGCCCGTCCGGAGACCAGGAGACCTCGGTCACCGGGTCGGGGTCGCCGTCCAGTACGTGGGCCTCGGCCCCCCGGGCGGGCCCGCTCCACAGCTGGGGGACCCCGGCCCGGTCGCAGATGAACGCCACGTGCTCGCCCGTCGGGTCGGCCGACGGGTACCAGCACCCGTGGGCGGCCAGGAGGGTCGGCGGGTCGGCGCCGCGATGGCTGGGCATCCGGACCGGCGCGGGGGCCGACGCAGGGCCCGCCGCCGGGTCCGACGGGGGCGCTGCGGCCGATGCGGCACCGGGGGGTTCGGCTGCCCGGCGGGGCGTTTCGTGCACGTGCTCCAGGGGTTCCGTGTGCTCCAGGGGCATGGGCCGCCTCTCCCAGGTTCCGCTTCCGGATGTCGACCGCTCAGTGGATACCGTGCGCTTGGAGCCAGATTTCCAGCGACGCCACCTGCCACAGGGTGTTCGCGCCCCGTCTGGCGCGATGGCGGTTGGGCTCCGCGAGCAGCCGGTCCACGAGGCGCGCGTCGAAGATCCCGCGTCGGCGAGCTTCCGGGGCCGTCAGGGCATCCCGTACCCGGGCCAGCACGGGCTCGGCCATGTGCCGGACCGCCGGCACCGGAAAGTAGCCCTTGGGACGGTCGACGATCTCCCGGGGCAGAATCGTCCGTCCTATGTCCTTGAGTACGGCCTTGCCGCCCTGCGCGAGCTTCAGCTGCGGGGGGCAGGCCGCGGCCAGCTCGACGAGTTCGTGGTCCAGGAACGGCACCCTCGCCTCCAGACCCCAGGCCATCGTCATGTTGTCGACCCGCTTGACCGGGTCGTCGGGCATGAGTGCGTGGACGTCCATGCGCAGGGCCGCGTCGAGCGCGGTGTCGGCTCCGGGGGCGGCCATGTGGGTGCGGACGAACTCCATCGAGGCATCGTGGTCGGCGGTGAAGTCCGGGTGCAGCATGGCGGTGAGTTCGGCGTGCGTCCGGTCGAAGTACGTGGTCGCGTACGCGTCGCCCGCACCCGGCCGGGCGGCGGAGGCGATCTGCGGGTACCAGTGATAGCCGGCGAACACCTCGTCCGCGCCCTGGCCGCACAGCACCACCTTGACTTCCTTGGAGACCTGTTCCGACAGCATGTGGAAGGCCACGGCGTCGTGGCTGACCATCGGCTCGCTCATGGCACCGATCGCGGCTTCCAGCGCGGACGGCAGCCGGTCGGACGGGATCATGAACTGGTGGTGGTCGGTCGCGAACCGGCGGGCGACCAGGTCCGAGTACCGGAACTCGTCGCCCTCCTCACCGCGCTCCGACTCGAAGCCCATCGCGAAGGTCGCGAGATCGGCCTGCCCCTGCTCCGCGAGCAGCGCCACGATCAGGCTGGAGTCCAAGCCGCCCGAGAGCAGCACGCCCACGGGGACGTCCGCGACCGTGCGCCGCTTCACCGCCGTGCGCAGCGCGTCGTGTACCGCCTCCCGCCAGAGCGCCGGGTCCTCGCCGAGCTCGGAGTGCCGGGTGTACGACGGCTGCCAATAGCAGTGGTCGCTGTGGGTACCGTCGCTCTCGATGACGCGGACGGTGGCCGGCGGGATCTTCCGGACGCCGGCCAGTACGGTGCGGGGCGCCGGGACCGTGCCGTGCCAGCTCAGGTACTGGTGGAGCGCCACCGGGTCGAGGGACGTGTCGACTCCCCCGCCCGCCAGCAGGGCGGGCAGGGAGGAGGCGAAGCGGAGTCGGTCCCTGTCCCGGGCGATGTAGAGGGGCTTGATGCCCAACCGGTCACGGCCCAGGACGACGCGGCCCGTGTGGTGCTCAACCATGGCAAAGGCGAACATGCCGACGAGGGACTCGACGCACTCCCAGCCCCACTCGGCGTACGCCTTGACGACCACCTCGGTGTCGGAGTGGGAGAAGAAACGATGCCCCAGCCCTTCCAGGCGGCCGCGCAGCTCGCGGTGGTTGTAGATGCAACCGTTGAAGACCGCGGTGAGACCCAGCTGGGCGTCGGTCATGGGCTGAGCACCACGCTCGGACAGATCGATGATCTTCAAGCGCCGATGTCCCAGGGCCACCGATCCCTGCGACCACGCCCCTCTGCCGTCAGGCCCCCGCGGCTCCAGCGCATCGGTCATGCGTTCGACCGCGGCGAGGTCCGGTTTACCGCCGTCGAAGCACACCTCCCCGCTCAGGCCGCACACGGGGCACCCACCACGGGCAGGGCGCCTCGGGAGCGCCACCTCCTGGGGACCTCGCTCTCGGTGGAGGACCTGGTCACGTACGTCATCACTACACTCCTGTGCCAGTTCGGCCGACGATGGGAGGGCCGACCCGAACCGGCGATCGACATATCGACATAGAGGGCACCTGCCCGTCCGTGCGTCCCTTAAGCGGTCGCTCGACGGAACCGCGCCGCCGATGCCACCGGGCCGGCGCGGTCCGGATGTGTCAGCCCTCGACTCCGGTCGACGTGTGGGCGGCGCCCACGGGCTTGGATTCGGGTGAGCCCCGCTGGCGCAGGTAGACGGAGAGGATGACCATGGCGGCGACCGCCAGGAGCTCGGACTGCCAGTTCTGCAGGGTGCGGCTCCAGAAGTCCGGCAGCGTCAGGTACCTGCCCCAGCCGACGGGCTCCTGGAGCTGCCGCAGCCGCTGCTCGTCGAATGCCGCGGTGCCCGCGATCGACTGCGCGAACCAGGACCCGAAGAACAGGAGCGCCATGACGAGGCCCAGCGAGCGGGAATACAGCCGCTGCCGCCAGTCCTTCGTGCCGGCCCAGCGGGGTGACTCGGCCTGCGCGTGGTCACCCAGGCGCTGCTCCTTTTCCGACTCGGTACCGGTCTTGTGCAGTTCCTTGGATTCGGGAGAGCCACGCTGGACCAGCCACACGGTGCCGAAGATGTAGAGGGTGAACTGCAGGAACTCCGACTGCCAGTTCTCGGTCACGTCCACGGCGAAGTCGGAGGTCGTGACGTACTCCGCCAGGCTGATCCGCTGGAGGCCGTCGATGGTCAGCTGGTCGTTGAACTCGGCGTGTCCGGCGACGGCCTGCCCGACCAGGACCAGCAGGAAGGCCGACCCGAAGGCCAGGGTGAGACTGTTGTCCCGCCAGAAGCCGCTCCGCCGGGGCCTCTCGTCCGTGTCGGCGCTCATCGGTACATCGCCCCGATCGCGGTGAAGTAGCCGAGCCCGCCGACCACCACGACCAGGCAGGTCACGAAGAGGAAGCGCATCCTCAGCCGCCCTTCAGCAGACACTGATAGGGCTGTTCCCCCTGCGGGGTGCAGCCGCCCGCCACGACCTTCCATCCGCCGCTGAACTGCGACAGGAACAGCGTGTCGCCGTCGAGGCGCAGCATGGCTTGGCGTCCGTACACTCCGGTCGTGCGGACCGCCCCCGCCGTCGGCAGGTCCTCGGTCCCCATCGCCTCGGCGCACGCCTTCTTCTCGTCCTGCTCCAGTTGCCCGAGCGTCTCGGGTGCCAGCAGGCGGCAGGCCGCCTCGTGGTCCCCGGAGGCCAGGGCGCGCTCGAACCGTTCACCGGCGGCCCGTGCCCCGTCCACCCGTGCCGCGGGCGCTCCGCACCCGCCCACGAGGACCCCGACGGCGCCTGCACACAGGACGGCGCGCGCGGCGCGCGCCACCGTGGAACTCACCGGCGAACCCGCTCCGGGCAGCAGGATCGGTTTCACACGACTTCTCCTCCCCGAGGGCACCACGGCAACGGCATTCCCTACGTATGCCCCGCGCGCGCTCGCGAATCCGACCCGCTCGCCGCGGACCACCCGACCAGCCCCCCGCCGGAGGGGGCGGGGGGCCTACGTCGCCGGGCGGGATCCGCCGCCTGGCGGCGTCGCACGCTCCTGGTTGCGGATCCACTACGCCTTCTGACGCCGAGTTGCGCCGCGGGGGTGGCCCCGCCGTTGCCGATGTGCCGGGCCGGGGCCCCGGGGACGACACGGACGCGATGCCCACCCTCCCCCGTCGACGGGGTGTCCGGTCCGTACGGCAGCTCCGCGCGGCGCACGTTTGAAAGCGCGAGACGCGTGTAGAAGCAACTTGACACTGGCCTCATCTCGCGACGTAGGAGACGCATCATGGGCATCATTGCTTGGATCCTCATCGGCCTGCTGGCCGGCTTCATCGCGAAGGCACTGATGCCGGGCAAGGACCCGGGCGGCATCATCATCACCATGCTCATCGGCATCGCGGGCGGCCTGCTCGGCGGATGGCTGGGCAAGGTCATCTTCGGCGTCGACTCCATCGACGGCTTCTTCGACCTCTCCACCTGGATCGCCGCCATCATCGGCTCCGTCATCCTCCTGGCCCTCTACCGCCTGGTCAGCGGAAACCGGCACTCCCACCGGCATGCCTGACCGCGGCTGACGGGCCTGACGGGCCACGGCGAACGGAGTGTGCCGCGCCGGTCCAGTGACGTGGTTGACGGGCCGCCCGCCTCGCTCTCACCGGCCGGGCGGGCGCCCGTACAGGTCAGGCCTTCTCGAATTCCAGGGCCTCCGCCAGAGCGTCTTCCAGCTCGCGCACACCGCTGCCGTGCGCGGCGATGACCGCGTAGCGCCAGGAGTGGCGGTCCGCCGGTGCGTCCGCGTAGAGCACCACTCCCTCGCCGCGCTGCGGGTCGAAGGCGACACGGTGCTCGCGCAGCCGGGCAAGGGCTTCATCGAAGCCGACGGAGCGCCGGGTCCGCCTCTTGGAGACCGCCCACGCCGGACGTGCGAGGCCGGCCGCCGCCGTCAGCCGGGTGACCATGGTGTGCGGCGTGGTGGTCGCCGTACGGCGGACGTTGCTCTCGCTGGCGTACGTGACGCCGTCCGTGCTCATGAGAGCGTCCAATCCGAAGGGGCCGAGATACCCATGGCCGGCCAGGTGGCGGCCCAGCCTCGTCCCCCACTCCTCCAGCTCGGTTGCCGCATGCGCACAGGACGGCGGTAGCGGGGAGACGTATCCCGTGAAGGAGCCCTGCTCCGTTCGCATCGCACCGCTGAACAGGGCGCGTGTTCCAGAAACGGTGTTCTCCATCTGGATGCTGACCGACTCGGCCACCGGTACGCACTGCTCGACCACCCACGTGCCGTGGGGGCCGCCGACGGCGTCGAGCGCCAGGGCTGCGCCTGCGCCCCGCACGTCCTCGCGCGAGAGGAAGCGCAGACCGTGTCCCCCTGCGGAACGGTCGGGCTTGACCACCACCCGCTCGTGTTGCTCGAGGAGCTGCCGCACCACCTCCGCCACTTCCGGGCGACGGCACACCCGCCCCTCCGGCAGGCGCATACCCACCGCCCCGGCGGCCTGGCGGAAGCCGGCCTTCGTGTTCAGGAGCATGGTCGTCGGCAGGGCGGCGACGGCCTGCTCAACCGTGGCGTAGGGGTGCACCGTCACCCCGAGATCCCGGGCGAACGCCAGGGCGGACGCGTCCTGGGCCGTGGGCAGCAGGGCCGTCCCCGGTTGACCCGCGTGGGCCCGTACGCGCCCGAGAAGACCGGCCTGGCGGACCGCTTGCGCCAGCGGGACGGCGCCGCACGGCGGCACCTCGATGACCGTCGCCTGTTCGCTCGGCACGCCCGTCAACTCGCTCACGTACCGACGGAACTCCCCGCTCAGCGGTCCGGGTGTCACGAGTACGTCGCCGGCCCGCAGCAGCCATGCCTTGCGTGGCGCCTGCTGCGCCCACTGGGCCAGAACCTGGGCCTCTTCGAGATCGACTGCCAAGTCCGAAAGAAAGTTGGCGAAAACCACCAAGGGACCCGCGTCAGGCTCGCTCACCACTGTTCCTCCCGAGGAGTGTCGCGGAGTTCGTCGGCGCGGCCGCCGGCGCCCAGCAGACCGGTCGCTTCGATGGGCTGCGTACGGTCCAGGCGCGGCAGCTCGGTGCGGGCGATGTGCGTGACGACGGGCGGGATGAATGCCCGCACCGGTTGGAGCGCACGTAGCCAGGCAGGCACGTAGACGTATGCTCTGCGCCGTTCCGCGGCGGCGGCCAACCGGTCCGCGACCTGTGCTGCCGGGTACACCTTGCGCGCGGGCGGAGGCATGTGGGCGCGCAGTTCACGCAGGGCGGCATGACGGTCGGCGTCCCGGATCATGTCGGTGTCGGTCCAGTTGATGTAGGCGATCCCCACGGCGACACCCCGATGGGCGAGTTCCGCGCGCAGGGCGTGGGCGAAGGACTCGACACCGGCTTTGGAGGCGCAGTAGGCGCTCATGAGGGGGGACGTCCCCAAGGCCGCCAGGGAGGCGACCTGCAAGTAGTAGCCGTGTGTGTCGAGGAGGTCGGGCAGGAAGCAGCGTGCGGTCGCCGCACTGCCGATCAGGTTGACCTCGATGACACGGCGCCAGACCTGCGGATCGGAGTCGGCGAACGGGCCCCCTTCGGCAATGCCGGCGTTGCCCACCACCACGGACACCGGCCCGAGGCGGGTGCGGACCCGTCGGGCGGTGTCGGCCATGGCCACGTCGTCGGTCACGTCGACCTCCCAGCAGGCCGACTCGTTGCGCAATGAGGCGGCCACCTCCTCCAGACGCGCTCCCTCCAGGCCCAGCAGGGCCAGACGCGCACCCCGAGCGTCGAATGCCCGGGCCAGGGCCGCGCCCAGCCCGCGCGCCGCCCCCGTCACCACCACGGTGCGGCCCCGCAGGGGCCGGCCGTGCGTCCGCATCCTCATCTGGTGCCTCCGCCCACGCTCCGTGTCCCGCCGCCGCGGCGCGTACGGCGGCAGCCGGGACGGCGCGCAGCCCCGTCGTCCGGTGCTCCGGCTTCCAGGATGCTCCTGCCGAGCGGTCGCCCGCAGAGCGAGGGTCCGACGGCGTGACGCAGACGCGCGTGAGCGGCCGCCCTTTGGACATAAGCGGGCAGGAGACTGCGAGGAGGAGACGTGGACGATCCACCCGATGACCTGTACCCGCGACTGCGGCGGGAGTGCACCCGCCGGGCGGACGATCTGTGGGCGGTAAGCCGTGCCCTGCACGCGGATCCTGAGCTCGCCTACGAGGAGCACCGCGCGGCCCGGCTCCTCACCGGCGAACTCGAGCGGGCGGGGTTCACCGTCGAGCGGGGGACCGCCGGACTCGACACGGCTTTCGTGGCCCGCGCGGGAAGGGAGCGGGGGCGAGGGGGGCAGGGGCGATGCGTGGCGCTGCTGCTGGAGTACGACGCGCTGCCGGACCTGGGGCACGCATGCGGACACAACCTGATCGCCGCGGCCGGACTGGGGGCGGCACTGGCGTTGCGCGACGTTCTGGACGAGGTCGCGGGCACGGTGCTCGCCGTGGGGACTCCGGCGGAGGAGCGCGGCGGGGGCAAGGTCGCCCTGGCCGATGCCGGGGTGTTCGACGGCGTGGACGCGGCGCTGATGTTCCATCCCGGCGTGCACGACTGGTCATGGGCGCCGCTGACGGCACAGACCCAGGTACGGGTCGGCTTCCACGGCCGGGCTGCCCATCCGACGGGCGACCCCACCGGCGGGATCGATGCCCTGGCCGCCCTCATCCAGCTGTTCAACACCGCGGCCGTGGTGAGCAGGCGCCTGCCGTCGGGCTCGCATGTCCAGGGGATCGTGACCGACGGAGGCAGCGCGACCAACATCGTGCCGGCGTACGCGGAAGGCTTGTTCGGACTACGAGCGGCCACCGGCGCCGCGCTCGACGCACTGGTCGCCGACATCGGAAGCTGGGCCGAGGGGGTGGCAGCCGCCACCTCCACCACCGTGCGGGTGACGCGCCTGGGCAAGGGCTACGCCCACTTCCGGGACAACGACGTCCTCTCGGAGCGCTTCAGCCATCACATCGCCCGGTCCGGCATCCACCTCACCCGGCCCGTCGACGGCGTGTTCCTGGGATCGTCCGACATCGGCGACGTGAGCGGCCGCGTCCCCGCCATCCATCCGTTCGTCGCGATCCTGGGCGACGGGGCCTCGGACCACACCCCCGCCTTCGCGCGGGCCGCGGCGTCGGGGCGCGGCCGCGAGGTGATGCTGGCGGCCGCCGAGGCCCTGGCCTGCACGGCCGCCGACGTCCTCACCGACGCCGGACTCGCCGCCCGGGCGTGGGCCCGCCAGCGCGAGAAGGCAGCGGCAGGCCTCTGACTCCCGGGCCGCGGCGCCCCGTACCGTCCACCGGGGAACCGGCACCGCCGCCGCGGCCTGCGCCCACCGCCGGTCACGACGCCCCGTCGGGCTCCCGGTCGGACTGTGGCCATACGTACGGCAGGTCGTCCGGTACACCCGGGAAGCGCTCCCGGTAGAAGTCCGGGTCCTTGCGCACCAGCGCGGACTGGTGGCTTCGATGGAAGTCCGGTGCGCCCAGCCACGGTGGCAGCTCCCCGTCGGCAGCCAGCTGCTCCTGCGTCCGCGGGCCACCCCCCGGCTGCCACGCCCCGAAGTCCCGGACAAGGGTGGCGGCGCAGGTGTCGGCGCGTTCCGCGGCAGTCCACACCCCGCAGACCTCCAACCCGTACCGGACGAGGGCCTCCTCGTACCCCGCCCACATCCGCACCGCCGGGTGCCTGCGCCAGCCGTAGCCCGGAACGATCAGGCCGCGCAGCACCTGCACGGCCTCGACCCGCTGCTTGCCGAGCCTTCGCACGTCCAGCGCGGCTGCCGAGGCGTCGAACGACGGAAACGGAAGGAACGTCTGCATGGGGTCTCCCTGCGGGACGGTGACGTGAGCGGTACCTGAGTGCCCCGCTACGACCGCGACCTGGTCACTTCCATCATGCGCAGGGAGGCGTCGGCATCGGCCAGGTCTGACAGGGCACGAGCAGCCACGAACGGCCACGAGCGGCCTAACGGACCTCTACGGATCTCGTCGGACGGCGTTCGTTGCGTCCCCCGGGCGCGGCAACGGACGACGCGGCCTGTCCCTGCGACGAGCACGTGTGGTCCGGGCCGTGTGAGATGCGGCGCGATCGGGGTACGCGCACCATGACCGTGACACCACACCCCCGATGAAAGGTTTCGTCATGCCGCGAGGATCCAGCCCCAAGCGCGAGCGCCAGTACGAGCACATCAAGGAGTCGGGTGAGCAG
Organism: Streptomyces sp. NPDC060028; assembly: GCF_042736725.1. Classification (NCBI taxonomy): domain Bacteria; kingdom Bacillati; phylum Actinomycetota; class Actinomycetes; order Kitasatosporales; family Streptomycetaceae; genus Streptomyces; species Streptomyces sp. NPDC060028. The sequence continues at coordinate 14,845 of NZ_JBHWVJ010000060.1, forward strand.
CGCGGCATGTCGCATGACCGTGCGAAGGAGATGGCCTCCCGCACGGTGAACAAGGAACGCGCACGGTCGGGGGAGAGCAAGACGGCGAGCCGCAGCTCCACCCAGGGCAAGTCCGCCTCGCAACGCGGCGGCGAGAGGTCCCGCGGTGGCGGCAGCTCGTCCGACCGCACCAAGGACGAGCTGTACCAGGAGGCGAAGAAGCGCGGCGTCGAGGGCCGCTCGACGATGACCAAGCTGCAACTCAAGAACGCCCTCAGCCACTGACCGCGGGGTAGGTAGGGAAGCGGCCTCCTGCCGTGGGCCGCTCCCCCGCTCCCCCGCTCCCGCGACCTGCCGCGCGCCGCACCGCACCGCCCACCCCAGCCGTACCCCACCCGCATCCCTACCGTTTCGGCAGGAGGAGCCCCCATGGCCGTCCGTCATCAGCTCATCCGACGTCCCCCTCGCGCCGTGTGGGCCGTACTCGCCGATCCGACCCTCTACGGGGAATGGGTGGTGGGCCCGTCCGAGTCCACGCCGCTCGACCCCACCTGGCCCGAACCGGGTTCCCGGCTGCGCTACACGGTCCGGCTGGGCCCCTGGTCCTCCGAGGGCGTGACGACCGTCCGTCACCAGGAGACCGGGAAGGAGCTGGAGTTGGAGGCGTCGTTCAAGGCCCTCGGCACGGCGAGGATCTTTCTCCAGCTCAGGCCGTGGGGCGAGGAGACACTCATCATTTGCGACGAACACCCCCTGCGCGGCCTCGGCGGCACCCTCCACAACCCTGCGTTCGAAGCACTGCTCCAGCTCCGGCACCGGGGCATGCTGGCCCGCCTGGCCAGGGTCGTGGAACGGAAGCCCGCCGCGGTACACCGTGCCTGACGCGGTGGTGATCGGGGCCGGGCCCAACGGACTGGTGGCCGCGAACCTGCTGGTTGACGCCGGGTGGAGCGTGGAGGTCCTGGAGGCCCAGGAGGAGCCCGGAGGGGCCGTACGCAGCGACCGCGGGGTGCACCCGGACTACGTCTCGGACCTCTTCAGCGCCTTCTACCCGCTCGCCGCCGCCTCCCCCGTCCTGGCCCGCCTCGACCTCGCCGCCGAGGGCCTGCGCTGGAGCCGCGCTCCGCGCGTGCTGGCCCACCCCCTGCTGGACGGCCGGTGCGCGGTCCTCGAACGCCGCGTGCAGGACACCGCCGCCGGGCTCGCGCAGTTCGGCGCCGGCGACGGCGACTCCTGGGAGAGCATGTACCGGACGTGGAGCCGGGTGGGGCCGGACCTCGTACAGGCTCTGTTCACGCCCTTCCCCCCGGTCCGCGCCGGGCTCCGGCTGGCCGCCAAGCTCCGCGCCTCAGGGGGGCTGCGGCTGGCCCGCAACCTGGCCCTGCCCGTGCGCCGCCTGGGCGAGGAGGAGTTCGCCGGCGAGGGCGGCCGGCTCCTGCTGGCCGGCAACGCCCTGCACGCCGACCTGGCCCCCGAGGCGGCGGGCAGCGGCGGCTTCGGCTGGCTGATGTCGATGCTCGGCCAGAGCCACGGTTTCCCGGTGCCCGTCGGCGGCTCCGGCGCCCTCACGGCCGCGCTCGTGAGCCGTCTGCGACGCCGCGGCGGAGTCCTGCGCTGCGGGGAGCGGGTCGCGTCCGTCGTCGTACGCGCAAACACGGCAGCGGGGGTCAGGACCGCGGGCGGGGAGACGATCGACGCGCGCCGGGCCGTACTGGCCGACACCTCGGCGCCCGCCCTGTACCGGGACCTCGTCGGCGAGGAACACCTTCCCTCCCGCCTCCTGCGTGACCTGGAACGCTTCCAGTGGGACTTCGCGACCTTCAAGGTCGACTGGGCGCTGACCGGCCCGGTGCCGTGGACGGCGCCGGGGGCGGCCGGCGCCGGCACCGTCCACGTCGCCGACGGCATGGACGGCCTCACCCGGTTCGCCGCACAGATCGCCATGGGACACGTCCCCGACGAGCCGTTCGCCCTCTTCGGCCAGATGACCACCGCGGACCCGAGCCGCTCGCCCGCCGGCACGGAATCGGCCTGGGCCTACACCCACCTCCCGCAGCACATCAGCTCCGACGCGGGCCCGGACAACATCACCGGCAGGTGGGACACCCGCGAACAGGAAGCCATGGCCGACCGCATCGAAGCGCAGGTGGAACGATTCGCACCCGGCTTCCGTGCCCTGATCGGCGCACGCCGCATCCTGGCTCCCACCACCCTCCAGGCCATGGACGAGAACCTCCACGGCGGCGCCATCAACAACGGCACCACCGCCCTGCACCAACAGCTGTTCTTCCGGCCCACCCCCGGCACCGGCCGCCCCGAGACCCCGGTCAAGAACCTCTACCTCGCCTCCGCCGCCGCTCACCCCGGAGGCGGCGTCCACGGCGCACCCGGCGCGAACGCCGCCCGGGCTGCCCTGCGCCCCCAGGCACTGCGCGCCCCCCTCCACCGCGCCCAGCGCATCTGACGCCCGGCCTCGCAGGGCCAATGCGGTCCGGCCCGCCCCCATCCGCGCGGCCGCCACCGCGGCGCCGCACGCCGACCGCCCGATGCGCCTAGGCTTGAAGAGGTACCACCGGACGCAGGCCCTATTTCCCCGTAGCCGGAAGGCAGGCAGGCCACACCATGGCTAAGCAGCCGAAGTCATCCCATCCCAAGCACGGCGAAGGCCCGAGCCCGCACAAGGGCACCGAACAGCACGGCTGGTCTCCCGACGTGGACGAGACCCGTCAGCAGGACAACCCGAGCGCTCACCGTTCCTTCCACCCCGACGAGTACGCTCCCGCCAAGGGCGCCGGCCGCAAGGTCGCCAAGGAGGAAGCGGGAAATCCGCACGGCAGGCCCACGAAGAGCATGAGCCGCCGCGGCGAGGACCAGAGCACGGCGGGCAGCGACGAGGACGGCATGCACGACACGGGCCCCAGGGGCCGCTCCCGACGCCCCAGCGGAACCAAGGACGCATCCGCCTCCACCGGCGTCGACCCGCAGGATCCGCCCGGAACCCGCAGCGCCGGCTGACCTCAAGCCGTCAGGCAGTCAGGCAGTCAGGCAGTCAGGCAGTCAGGCAGTCAGGCAGTCAGGCCTTCAACGCTGGATCGTCATCTCCGCACACCGGGTGACGACCGACGCGAGAGTCTGCCCGCCGGCGCGCAGCCGGCGCTGGATACGGGCGCCGTTCCCCCCTTCGTGCAAGTGCGCAATGCCTTCCCGGACCCGCTCGTCGTCGCCGTGGTCCTCCAGTGCTTCGCGCACGTGCTGGTACAGCGCCTCGACGGCGTGTTCGGCGGACGTCTCCCGCATGCTTACGGGGTGCAGCAGGGGTCCTTCCAGGCCCGAGCGGCCGGCCCGCCAGGAGGCCAGTCGCAGCAGACTCGTACCGATGCGGGCCGGAGGCTCCCCGTCCTGCCAGGCGCGGGCCGCGGTCTCGACCAAGCCGCGTATGAGGGCGGCGAGCAGGACGGGCGTGGAGCCGTCCAGGCAGACGTCGGCGACCCGGACCTCCACGGTGGGGTAGTCGGCCGACAACCGGGCGTCGAAGTAGATCATGCCCTCGTCTCGCAGCACCCCGGTGTCGATCATCGTGCGGACCTGCTCGTGGTAGCGGTCGGCGGAGCCGAAGACGTCGACCGGGCCGGCGGAGGGCCACCGGTTCCACACCCGGCTCCGGTAGCTTCCGTACCCGCTGTCCTCGCCCTGCCAGAACGGCGAGTTCGCGCTCAGCGCCACCAGGACGGCCAGCCAGGGCCGGATGCGGTCCAGTACGGCGACGCCCTCCTCGTCCGAGGCGACCGACACGTGGACGTGGCAGCCGCACGTCAGCTGCTCCTGCGCCGTCAGGCCGAACTGCTCGCCCATCCACCGGTAGCGCGGGCCGACGTTCAGCGAAGGCCGCACGGACAGCGGCGACGTCGCGACCGCCGCCACCACGGCGCCGGCGCTCGCCGCGTGGCGGGCCGCCTCGCCGCGGATGCGGAAGATCTCCTCCTGGAGCTCACCCATCTCCGTGACCGGTTTGGTGGCGAACTCGAGCTGCTCCTTCTGTAGTTCCTTCTCGAACTCGTGGTCCCCTCGGCCGCTGGGGCCGGGACGCTGCCAGGCAAGGTGGTCCGCGGCCGCGAGAACCGCCCCCGAAACGGCGAGCGGGGCACCGCTGCGCGCATCCACGAGCAGCAGCTCTTCTTCCACACCTACGCTTCGCATGTCGCCGCCCGTCGATCGAACCTTCAGATGCCCGACGCCTACCCTGCCTCCCCGCGACCATGCCGTAGCCCGCCCGTCAACGAAGGGCATCGAGTGCGCCCACCTCCGTCGGCGCCCCGCGCCGCCGCGCTGGTTCGTCGCCGGGCTGCGAGGGCGCTCCGAAGCGCGCCACGTAGTGTGGTCTACGCCCAGGTCGATGTACTCCTGCCCGCGGTAGCCGGGATGGCGCCGGAGCTCTTCGACAGCGAGGTTGAATCCGGGGTGCCATTCGACCGGGCAGGGGAAGGCGCCGAGCCGAGGCTTCCACAGGCGTGCCGCGATAGCAGGGGTCCAGGACCACGGCCTCCACGTCGCGGCGCAGCCAGACCGGCCCGCGCCACCGGTCACCGCCGGGGTGGGCGGTCAAACCCCCCGTTGCTCGTGCCTGTGACGAACTGCGAGCGATATACACCGTGCCTGGCCAGGGCATCCAGGATCGGCTTGCCTCGCACCAAGCGGTCCGGATGGAAGCTGGGGGTCACACGCAGCGACGGATCCACAGGACCGCCGCACGACTGCTCGCATATCCGTATCGGCTGTCAGGGTGGACCTGCGCAAGCTGCGCCGCACTGCCTTGAGCCCAGGGGGGTCGGCAAGGAGATGCTGAGGCGGTGATCCGTCTCAGACGCTCCACGCTTCTCTTGCTCCACCTCCTTCTGCCGGCCCTCTTCGCCGTGCTGGCGGGGACGGGCATCGCGTACGCGGACGAGGCTCCTCCACCTGCCAACCCCTGCCGGCCGGACCAGCTCAGGGGAGCGAAAGTCACCGCATCGGCGGAATTCGGCCACCGGGGCCGCGATGTCAGCATGCTCATCGTCATGCACGTCTACCAGATGCGCCTCGCGTCGGTGGCCTTCTTCCTGGCGCAGCTCCTGGCGCTTGCCACGATCTGGAAAACGATCCGCGAAGGCGGTCCGACCGCACCTCCCCCGTCCCGATAGCTGCGACGCCGAGGACATCGCGGCGGAGCGCCGACCGGCAGCTCGCGTAGCCTCAGGTGTTTCCACGACCTCTCATCCGGACGGCTTGTCACCTGTGAGCACACCCATCGGCACCGAGCACGCGACGGAACGGTCACAGGACCCGTGGGCAGTCGTCAACCAGCCTGGCACCAGCCCATACCCGAGCCGCCGAGTCGTCCCTCAGGGGCTCGTCGACCTGCGAGGCCAGGCCGGCCGGGACATCGAGCTGTCCTACCCGTCCAACGCAGCGGTCGTGGTCGCCGGACTTCCCGGCAGCGGGAAGAGCACCTTGCTGCGCGCATGGTCCCCTGCCGCCACCGTCCTCGATCCTCGCGCCACTCGCACCGCCTACGAGGCGCGGATGCCCGACTGGCTTCCCTACGGGGCATACCGGCCGTGGGCACGGCTGAGCCACATGCACCGGATACGTTCCGAAATGCGACTCACACACCCGCTGCTCATACACGACTGCGGTAGCAGGCCGTGGCTGCGCCGATGGCTCGCGCACACGGCCCACCGATCCCAGCGCCCCCTGCACATGGTGGTACTCGACGTCGGCCCCCAAGAGGCACTGTCCGGTCAGCACGCCCGTCGCCGACTGGCTCCGCGGCGTGTCTTCGCAGTCCACCAGCGGGGCCTGTCGAAGCTGCTGGCGCGCATCGCACACGACGGCCTGCCCACGACCACGGGCATCAGCTCCATGGTTCTGCTCGACCGCAGCCTGCGAGACCGCGGCGCCGCATCGGTGCAGTTCGGCCACCGCCCGGGCTGTTGAACCTTTCGGCCGGGGGCTAAGGGGTCGCCCTGATCGCGCCCGCGGCGGTGCCGGCCCCCATGAGGGTGGACAGGGCGTCCTGGATCATCTGGCGGCTGTCCGCGTAGGGGTTGGTCCCTGCGGCGAGGACGGATCGCATGGCGTCGGCCATGCCGAGTTTGGCGGTGGCGCCGGACGGCGTCGATGTGGGCGACATCGTCGTCCGTGCCACCGCACAGGGTTAAGCCTCAGCCGGCCGGCGCCGACGTCTACGCCGACGCCGCACCGCGGCCTGCGGTCAGGAGGCGAAGGCCCTTTCCAGCCTGGGGATCAGGTCCCGGAGATCCTCTTCCCAGCAGCCCGCGTTGTGGCCGCCGTTGCACAGGGTGCCCCAGGCCGAGCCATCGCCGTAGTCGACGTAGTAGTAGGGCATGCCCAGGGCGTCCATGCGGTCCTTGACGTGCTTGGACGCGCTTTCGAGCCAGAACTCCGGTTCGGTGGCCGAGCCGCGTCCGTTGCCCACGTAGATGGAGACGCCGACCCCGGCGAGTTTGTCCATGTGCTGTGACGGGTCGACCGCGTTCCACCGCCAGTCGATGTTGAATATCGGGTAGGGCGAGCCGAACAGGGCGTCGCTGTCCACGCCGGGCTTGTACGGGTCGTCCGCGGGGTCGCAGGCTCCGGATGAGGAGCCGCAGATCACGCCCTGCGCGTCGATGAGGGAGGCGACGACCGCCAGCCTCAGGTCCATGGAGGCGGCCGACAGATCGATGTCTCCCGACAGGGACGCGGTCTGGCTGAACAGGTCGGGACGGTCCTGGGCGTAGTGCATGGCCCCGAACCCGCCCATGGAGACACCGGCGATGGCCCTGGCCTTCTTGGTGGCGATGGTCCGCAGGTTCGCGTCGATGAACGGAATCACCTGCTTGAGGTGGAAGTTCTCCCAGTTCTGGGCACCGGCCGGAGTGTTCTGGTTCAGCCAGTTGGCATACCAGCCCCGAGCGCCGCCGTCCGGGATGACGGTGATCATCGAGTTCGAGGTGGTCAGCGCCGGATAGTTCTGCTGCACCGGGTCGTCGGGCGAACCGTGCAGGAAGTACAGCACCGGGTAGCGCCTGGCCGGGTCGTCGTAGTAGCCGCTCGGCAGAATGATTTTGATGTGGTGCCTGCCCGCGACCTCGGGCGTGGTCACGGTGATGTAGAAGTTGGTGGGACCGCCCGCCGCGGTGTCGACCTGGGTCAGGCCGAACCCGTTCGCCATCGGCGGCGGTGACGCGGGGCCGCCGGCAGCCTGTGCCGAACCTGTCGGCACGGCCATTCCCACCATGGCGACCATCAATGCCACCACCATTCGCCACCGACTCGACGTACTCGATGCCCTGGATGTTGTCGATGTTCTCATTACAGCTTGCCCCCTCGTGAGCCTTGTCTTTTGAGGTTCCCGCGTGCCCACACTTCGGTCTCAGTCCAGGACCTTGACCTCCAATACCGATGAGGCCGCGATTTGACCCTCCGTGAACCGTTCCGTCACCCACTGGCTTGCCGAGAACAGCTTTGTCTGATCGGCGTAGTGCGGAGAGTTCGGGTTGGCCGACTGCGAGTAGGCCAGTACCGAGGAGGCCTGGGGCGGGCCGTCGGCGGTGAACCGCACCAGCTGGATGAAGCTGGACCCGAAGGTGATGTCGAGTTTGCCGTCGACCTGACCAGGAGTGACCACGTTCAGCACGCCCAGTTCGGTGATCGAGCCGTGGATCGGGATCTGCTCACCGTTGCGGGTGATCTTCTGAACGTCGGACAGGGGCGCGTTCAGCGCAATACCCGCATTGCGCAGCGCGAGAACTGCCCGGCCGAAGGCGTCGCGGACGGCGGAGCTGCCGGAGTCCAGCGAATTGGGCGTGTGCACCGGGTCCTTGGGGTCGAAAGGAACCCGCCAGGGAAGTTTCTCGATCGCCTGTCCACCGAGCAGGAAGGCCCAGTAGTTCTCGAAGAGCCAGGAACCCCGGCTGCCCGCCGTGTAATTGTGGTCCTTCCAGGCGGCCAGGATCGGACAGGCCTCGCTCACGTTGACCAGGTTGCCGTCGACCAGGATGAGCCCGAAGGGGAGGCTCCGGCACATCGCCACGGTGGCGTCGAGGGCCAGGTCGGCTGCCCTGCTGTTGTCGGAGAACAGCAACTGCCCCATGTTCTGCGGTGTGAAGCCCCTGCCCGGCAATCCGTCGGTGCCGTTGATCCGGTGCTGCGCGGTCAGGATCAACTCCTGGGTACGCAGCGATCGGGGCGCCGCCGTGTCCCCCATCACCCTGGGATACGACAGCGGCTGCTCGGGGTTGGCCAGCCAGGGACTGTCGTTGGCGTTACCCACGAAGTCGGACCGGATCAGGCGGGGCTGCTTGTGCGGGTCCAGCAGTCCCGGTGCGACCGCGTTCGGGTCATCGGGCCAGTCGCACGCGCTGCGCTTGCCGTCGAAGATGGAGATCGGTGGCACGTTCGGCAGCCGTAGCCCCTGGTTGAACAACAGTTGGCCGGTCAAGGTGAGGCACGACGCCGCGTGCTCGTCGGTGATGTTCGGGGTGGCCTGGATGTCCGCGTACAGCGCGTTGCCCTTGCGGTCGGAGGCGACGGTGTTGAAGAAGGGGACGCCCTCCGTGGTCTCCAGGGTGTTCACCACGTCGTTGACGTCCTTGGCCTGGTCGAGGTGGAACCAGGTGTTCAGCGCCCGCAGGTTGTCCATGTTCACGTCGCGTACCGCGTGCGCGCTGACCACCCAGGGCAGCGAGACACCCTGCATCGATGTGGTGATCGGGCCGTAACGGGTGGACCACAACGTCCTGGTGACCTTGCCGATGGAGCCGTCCGCGTTCAGCACGTCGACACCGACCTGCTGCGAGGTCATCTGCTGCCAGGTGCCGTCAACCAGGTAGTTGGTGGGGTGCTGCGGGTCCACCTGCACGTCGAACAGCCCGAACGGAGCCACCGTGGCGACCGTGTGGCTCCAGGCGACGTCGTCGTTGTGCCCGATGTTCACCGCGGGGAACCCGAGGAGGCTGGCCCCGGAGACGTTCATCTGCCCCGGGATCGTCAGCTGGCTCTGCCACATCCGGTTCTTGCCCTGCCACGGAAAGTGCGGGTTGGCCAGCAACATGCCGGTGCCCCCGGACACCCCCTGCGAACCGACCGCCAAAGCATTGCTGCCCATGCTCTGTTGACGGCTGACAGCCATCGCGTCGCGGATCTTCGCCGCCGTCTCCTGGGGTGAGGAGGCCGACGGCGAGGCGGCCGAGGCCCCCGGGGGTGCGGCGTTCACCTGGCCGTCCAGCAGCGGATCGGCGCTGCCCATGATGATCTCGGCGTGCGCGTGCCGGTAGACGTCCAGCTCCGTGATCGGCCGCACCCAGGCCGCACCGCGGCAGGCGGGGTCGGAGATGTTGTTCACGCCGGTCTCGGCCAGGTACCTGTTGTATCCCTGGACATAGCCGCGTATGGCCTCTTTGACCTGCGGCTCCGGCCCGTTGGGGGCGGGCTGGTCGATCAGCCGCTCCACCACCCGGTTGTCGTTCATCCGCTGGAAGTACAGGTCGCTGTTGAGATTGGTGGTGGTGTTCTGGTTCTCGCCAGGGCTCGCGGTGCCCTTGGGGCCCAGATAGCGGGACCTCTGGGCATTGACCATCAGATAGGTGTCGGCCAAGGTGCAGATGTTGTCCTTGGCCGCGGCGTATCCGTAGCCCGTTCCCAGCCCCGCCCAGTCGGAGGCGATGATGTGCGGGATTCCGTATTCGGTGTAACGGATCGTCGGCTTGTCCGGCCCCTGTCCGGCGGCCGACGAGCGGGTGGTCGGTGACCCGGTGGTCGGTGACCCGGCGGCCGCCATCGTGCTCATCACCGCCACCGCCGTCATGACCGCCATCGGCAGCCTTGCCGTGAATCTCCTCCGCGCCATCTGGCCGTCCTTCCGCTGTGGTCCAGGCCGTTGTCTGAACGCGGCCACGCTAAGGAGGACCGATGAAATCTCGATGATGGCGCGGCGCTCGTCCATGCACGGGCGGCCGCTCCGGGCTTGCCGCGTCGAGCAGGAGTTTCGCGGGCACCCCGTACCTGCGCGCCGAGTTCCCGTTACGCCGCCGTCCGCTGCACGTTCTTCTCCGCGTCTCGGACGCCGCGCGAGAGACGCTCGGCGATCGCCGCGACCAGCGTGCGCGGTCGGCGGGGTGCCAGGTGGGCGTTCACCGCGTTGCTCAGGCCCGGCGTGACGTAGGCGCGGTCGGCGTCGAGGGCGCGCAGTGCGGACCGGACGACCGGTTCGGGCATGCTGAACGCCCCGGTGACAGCGGCCTTGCGGGTCCCGATGACGTCGAAGAACCCGGTTTCCACGGGCCCCGGGCAGAGGGCGAGCACGCGGATGCCGCGCCGTCGGTACTCCTGGCGGAGCGCGAGACTGAGGTCGAGCACGAAGGTCTTGGAGGCGCCGTAGACGGCGAAGTACGGCGTCGGCTGGAAGGCGGCGGTGGACGCCACATTGATCACCGCGCCCCGGCCCCGCGCGAGCATGCCGGGCAGCAGCTCATGCGTGAGGTCGACGAGGGAGACGATGTTGACCATCAGCTGGTCGTGGTCGCGCCGCCCGTCGATCTCTTCGAACCGGCCGCAGGTGCCGAATCCGGCGTTGTTGACCAGCACGTCCACGGTCAGGCCGCGGTCTGCCAGCTCGGCGCCGATGCGGCGGCCGGCGTCCGGCTCGGCGAGGTCCTGGACCAGGACGTGGGCGCTCACCCCGTGGGCCTCGCCGAGCCGGTCGGCGAGGGCGGCCAGGCGATCGGCCGAACGGGCGACCAGGACGAGGTCGTGGCCGCGCGCGGCGAGCTGCGCGGCGAATTCCGCACCGAGGCCGGAGGATGCGCCGGTGATCAGAGCAGTGGTGCGCACGGTGGTTCTCCTTCTGTCGTGGGCCAGACCCGAACCGACGGCCCATCATCTGTGACAAGAGAGTATCGGATATTGACAGAACTGCAACACTCTTGTGTCAGTTGTGGAAGGACCCGCGCCCCCGCTGTAACGTCTCCGTGTACGACAGGGCTGGAGGTATGACATGAGCAAGACGGTGGGCCGCCCGCTGCGGGCCGACGCCGAACGCAGCGTCCGCGCGATCCTGGCGGCCGCGGAGCACGTCTTGGCCGAGAATCCGGCCGCGTCCATGGAGCAGGTCGCGGAGGCGGCCGGAGTCACCCGGACCACCGTCCACCGGCGGTTCGCCAACCGGCAGGCCCTGGTCGACGCCTTGGCCGCCGAGGGGGCCTTGAAACTCGCGGAGGCCATCGAGGACGGCCACCCCGAGACCGCTCCTCCACTGGTCGCACTGCACCGTGCCACTGCCAACGTGCTGCGGGTCAAGGGCGCTTGGGGCTTCGCCCTCGGGCCGGCCGTGGCCCACAGCGAGCAGGCCGCGCGGACACACGAGGAGATCGCCCACCGCTGCACCGAACTGCTCCGCCGGATCCAGGCCGAGGGCGTGATCGCCCCGGACGCCGACCTGGAGTGGGTACGCCGCGTCTTCTACGCCCTCATCAGCGAAGTTCTGCACGGCGGGGACGTTGCCACCGACGGCGCTCGCGACCCTGCCGCCGGCCCCGACGCCGCCCCCGACCCCGACGCGCTCGCGACCCGTATCGTCGACACCCTCCTCCACGGCGTAGGCCCGCGCCCGTCCTGACCGGCCGGGATCCGGGCTCGGGACATCGCGCGGACCGAAGGCCCTGCGGCGGTTTTGGGCGCCGGCCCGGCCGGGAATGCACCCCCGGCCGACCGGGTTCAGCGGTCCCGCGATCGGGTGGGTCCTGACGGTGATGACACCGTCGTGGCCGCCCGGTCGGTCCGGTTCAGCGGGGCGCGTCGGGTTCGTCGAAGCGGAGTACGGTGTCGACCTCCCGGCGCAGGGCGTGGGCCGTGGGCGGTGGAGCGTAGGAGAGGCGGAACAGGAGCAGTTCGGTCTCGTCCGGGTGTTGCGGGACAAGGGCGGAGAGGCGCCGGCGCAGGGCATGCAGGGTGGCCGTCTCCGCCGCGTCGAATCCGGTGCCGTCGCCGCGCTCGACGCGGGCGAAGAGGTAGAGCAGTACGGTGACCGGCTGGAATCCGAGGCCCAGGGACGTCGCAGTGAGCCAGAGCCGTTGCAGGGCCCTGCCTCCGGCGAAGTGGGCATGCGGGCCGGTCCCGGTGAGGGTGAGGCAGCCGATCGCCGAGGAGGCGGCGACGCTGTTGCGCGCGCCCTCCTCGAAGGCCCGGCCGCCGCCCACCTGCCGGACGAAGGAGAGGTGGGGCCAGTGACGGGCGAGGGACAGGCCCGCCAGGTCGGCGCCGTCCGCTTCGAGGGTGGCGATGTCGATGCCGTCGCGGGTCTTCTGCACCTCCTCGGGGGTCCAGCGCAGTTCGCTCATCATTTCCTGGTGCAGGCGCGGGGACAGCATGCGCAGGCGGTCGCCGGCGCCCAGGATGCGCCCGGCCTCCTCCAGCTCCGGCCGGTCGGTGATCAGGTGCAGACGCGCGCCGCTGTCGGCCGCGCAGCGCACCAGGGTCCGCCGGTGGGATGCGTCCAGGGGGCGGGCCGGGCCGGGCCTGCGGTTGGTGGTTCGCCGATCGATCCAGTCGACGAGTTCGGGCCGTGGTGTGTTCGGGGCCCTGGAGAAGGTGAGTTCGCACACGAGCCCGGGGTCGGCCGGGTCGGGGAAGGGGCGAACGTGACAGGCCCAGCCCGCGGCCCGGGCCGCGAGGTCGATGTTCTCGACGGCCGCCCCGGTCGCGAGCTCGGTGGCGGTCCCCCGGAAGTCGAGCAGCGTCGGCGGCTGCGTGTCGTCGGTGCGGCAGTACAGCACCGGGCCCCGGGCGACGAACTTCCAGGGCTGGACGTTCCCGCCGGAAGGGGCCCGGGTCCCGTACGCCACCAGGCGGCGGATGCCTTCCTCGCCCAGGACCTCGCCGGGGCCGGGCAGGACGAGCGGGGAGGTACGCGGGTGCTCCGCGGAGCCCGCCGCCGGGCGTCCCGAGATCGGCACGGCGGGCATCGGGCGGGGCTGGGTCCAGTCGCGTACGAGCTCCGCCAGGTCGACGAAGAAGCGCCCCGAGCCGGTGAACTGCCCGAGCAGGACCCGGCGGGCCGTGTCGGTGATGACGGCGGCGCCCAGGGCCACCCCCGAGGCGAGCTGGGGCCACGAGGAGAGGGTGTGCCCGATCTCGATCAGCGAGGGGGCCATGCGTGCCGAGAGGTTTTCCGGGCCGAGGATCCGCAGGACGTGGGGCACCTTCTCGCGGACCGGCAGCCCCTTGAGGTCGGCTGCGGCCACACCGTCGAGCAGGCCGTGCAGCACGGGCCGGTCCGGTTCGAGGTCGAAGCGCTCCACGTCCAGCATGCCGCGCTCATTGGTCTCCATGAGCACCGCGATTCCGTGCGCCCGGGCGCGCTCACGCGCGAAGACCTTGATGTAGAGGTCGTCGCACTCCTCGATGAACAGGTCGGCGCGGCCGTCTCCCGTCAGGAACGCGTCGACGTTGTCCTCGCTCAGGCCTTCGGGCCAAATGGCGATGTCGAGGTAGGGGTCGATCTCGTACATCTGCCGTGCGGCGAGGACCACTTTGGGCAGGCCGATGTCGGTGACCGAGGCGCGCAGCCGGTTCAGGTTCGAGAGGGAGAGCCGGTCGAAGTCCGCGAGCCGGAAACGGCTGCCGACGCCTTCCTGGGCGAGGGTGAACGCGCTGGCGGCGCCCACGGAGAGGCCGGCCACGGCGATCGTCCTGCCGGTGAGGTCGGCCTGCTCCGCCGCTGTGATCTTGTACTGGTTGCGGGACTGGCGCAGCTCGCGGTACTCCCGCTCCGGCAGCACGTGCGCGAGCCGGCCCGACCACGGGTACCAGACCCATGTCCCGTACTCCAGGGGCGGCTGCCCGTCGAGATGCCCTTCCACCGCCGTCGCGAGTTCTTCGGCGCTCGGACTCCAGGCGGGGTGGCGGGTGGTGAGCAGCTCCGCCACCTGTTCGGTGAGGGTGTCCCGCACCGGCGTCGCCTCACCGCGGGCGAGTATCCCGGTCAGCTCGGCCCGTTGCCCGGGGTCGTCCGCGGCGAACAGGCGAGGACGCCAGGGACCCGCGTCGTCGGCCGCCCGGGTGGCGGAGTGGATGTGCGCTTCCAGACTCATCGTGCACCTTCGGCAGGTCGTGGTCGGGGTGGTTACCGGAAGAGAGGGGCGGCGGGCGGCGGACGGCATCAGGGCTGCGGCGAGAGCAGCGGGAGCTCGAACAGCTGCACGCCGAGCTGGTCGGCGCAGGCGCGCAGGACCTGCTCGGGTATCCCCTCGCGCGAGCGCCTCAGCGCCTGGCCCAGCAGGTCCAATGTCCGCGCCAACCGCGCTTCCCGGTGGTGGAACGCTTCGATCCTGTCGAGGGAGTAGTACGAGGTGATGCCGGGGAAAGGGACATCGGTCAGGGGCAGGTCCCACCGCCACCGGTAGCCGCAGGGCGCGTACGTCTGCGTCAGCCGGGCCGAGCAGCTGCCGAGGAGCGCGGTGGCGCCCAGGGTTTCGGCGGCGGCGATACCGGCGACCATCAGCACGGTGACGAGATGGCGTCCTCTCCAGTGCGGCGCCACCCACGCGCCGGCGACTTCCGCCACCACCTCTCCCCGGGCGCGTGCCCGGGCGCCGCCGGAGGCGACTTCCGGACTGCGGAGGTGGATCTCCGAGGGCAACTCCCCCGTGACCCCGTGGTGGATGCGCACTCCGCCCACGAGGCGGCCGTCGTCGTCAACGGCTGCCACACAGCTCAGCGCATCGGCGCCGACGCGTGGATCGCCCTTTCCGAACCTCACCATCGACTCGTGGCCGAGCCGGGCGTACGCCCTCTCCTGCTGCGCGAGAAAGTCCTGGTAGAGGGGGTCGTCGAAGTGGATGTCGAACAGCTTGAGGTGCATGTGGACGCCTTGAGGGTGTAGGGGGCCCGGCGCGCGGCGGTCCGTTCGTCCCTGCGGAAGGTCAGCGGCCGTTCGTGTCGCCGCCCTCTCGACGGCTGCGGCGGCGCCGGCCGAAGGCGCCGGCCAGCCCGACCAGGCCTCCTGTGAGCGCGCCGGCCACGAGGATGCGCAGCAGGTCTTCCATCGGGTACTCCCCCTCTTGGGCTCATCGATTACGAACCGGGACACTATCGACGGGCATGCGGCCTGGCTTGGACAAATCTGACCTCGCCGCGCACGGGACCACCGCGGGCTGTACAACCCTGGTTGTAGCCGGACGCTTCCTCTGGGGGTAAGGGGGAATCAACTCCTGGTGGGCCGACACGGGCGGCGGCCGGAGGCTACGTTGGCGCCCTTCCACAACGACCATGACGGAGGATCGCCGCATGCGGACCCGGTTGGCAGCTGACCCGCGCAAGCGAGTGGTGTGGGGGATAACCCTCGTCCTGCTCGCCGTCACCGCGCTCCTCGGAGTGGCGCCCGGGGCCGCCACGGCAACGGCCCTCGCCGCCCCGCCCGTGCCCGTCCTGTCCTGGGGTCCCTGCGCCGACCCGGGGGACGGCTTCGAGTGCGCGACCGCCCGGGTGCCGCTGGACTACCGCCGGCCCACCGGGCGTACGATCCCCCTCTCCGTCACCCGACGGCTCGCGGCCGACCGGGCCCACCGCACCGGCGTCCTGCTGCTGCACCCCGGCGGACCCGGCAACTCCGGTGTGGACTTCGCCCGTAACAGCTACGACGCGCTGCCCGCCTCCCTGCGTGACGCCTTCGACGTCGTCGGGTACGACATGCGCGGAGTGGGGCGCAGCGGACAGGTGGAGTGCTGGAACGACAAGGAGTACTCCGCCGCCGTCGACGCCGCACGCGGCGTACCCGGCCCGGGGGCCCTGCACGGCGCCATCCGGCAGGGCCTCGACTTCGCCACCGCCTGTCAGCAACGGTCCCCGGACCTCGTGCCGTTCATCGGCACCGCCTCGAACGCCAAGGACATCGACCTGCTCCGCCAGGCCCTCGGCGAGGAGAAGCTCTCCTTCTACGGCCGTTCCTTCGGCAGCTACGTCGGCACCGTCTACGCCGCGCAGTTCCCCCGGCGCGTCCGCGCCATGGTCCTGGACGGCGCCTACGATCCGCAGCACTACGCCGACGCGCCGTACGCCTACGACGCCGGGCAGTTCGTCGCCCTGGACGCGGCGGTCGGCCGGTTCCTGGACTGGTGCGCGCAGAACGCCGCCACCTGCGGATTCGGCGAAGGCCGGCCGCGGCAGGCCTTCGAGCAGCTCAAGCACGCGCTGGACGCCGACCCCGTCATCACCGCGAGCGGGCGCCCGGCCACGGGCTACACCCTCGCCTACCGGCTGATGTTCAACATCAACGCGGGCAAGGAGATCTGGCCCGAACTGGGACAGGCCCTGCGGGCGGCCCAGGCACACCAGGGGTCGTTCCTGCTGTCCCCGCCCTCACCCGCGTCCTTCGACTTCCTCAACGTCAACATGGCCGTCGAGTGCGCCGACCGCGTCTATCCGACCAGCCCCCTGCTCCTGGGCGCGCTGGTCGGCGCCCACGTCACCGCCGCTCCGCTGCTGGGACCCCCCATCGGCCTCGGGCCGCCCACCTACGACCACAACCACGCGCCCACCTGCGCCCAGTGGCCGGCGGAGCGCCCGAGCCGCTTCGAGGGCTCCTACCGGGCGGCGGGTTCCGCCCCGATCCTGGTCCTCGGCACGACCGGGGACCCGGACACCCCGTACCAGGACGCCGTGGCCCTCGCCGGGACGCTGGACAACGGGCGGCTGCTGACCTTCGCCGGTGAAGGACACACCGCCTACAACCGGAGCGCGTGTGTCAGCGCCCTCGTCACGAACTACCTCGCCGGCCTGGCGCTGCCCGCACCGGGCACCGTCTGTGCGGACGAGACGCCCCCGGAACCGCTCGGCCGCCGCACCGCGGGCGTCGAGGTCGACGAGACGCGCGATGTGATCCCCACACTGCGCTGAGGACCTGCTCCTGAACACCGGCACCGAGCACCGGCACCGAGCACCGGCACCGAGCACCGAGCACCGGCCGGATCCCAGCCGCTCGCCGCCCCGGCACCCTGACCAGTGATAATGGCCCGGACACGCCAGGCGAGAAGGTCACGGGGGCACAGCGTGCGGGGGCGGAATGCGGAGCGGGACCGGATCGAGCAGTTGCTCGCCGCCGCTCGTCAGGGGACGAGCGGCGCCCTCCTCGTGCACGGTGAGGCCGGGATCGGCAAGACCGCGCTGCTCGAATACGCCGCCGGGCGGGCGGACGGTGTACGCGTGCTGCGCGTCGAGGGCATCGAATCGGAGATGGAACTGGCCTTCGGCGGCCTCCACCAGCTGTTCCTGCCCGTGCTGGACCTCGTCGACGCCCTGCCGCAGCCGCAGGCCGCGGCCATGCGGGCGGTCTTCGGGCTGACCGGCGACGGCGTGCGTGACCGCTTCACCGTCGGGCTCGCGGTCCTCACGATGCTGTCGGAGGCCGCGGCCGACGGCCCGCTGCTGTGCCTGGTCGACGACGCGCAGTGGCTCGACCAGCCGTCGGTGGACATGCTGACGTTCGCCGCGCGCCGACTACGGGCGGAGGGCGTCGTGATGCTCTTCGCGGTCCGCGACGGGGCGCCCGGCGCCGCCGTGAAGGGGCTGCCCCGGCTGCTCGTCGAAGGTTTGGACCGCGCGGCCGCCGCCGAGTTGGTGCCGGGCCTGCCGCCGTACGTGACGGACCGGCTCATCGAGGAGGCGCGCGGCAATCCGCTGGCCCTGATCGAGCTGTCGACCGCACTCACCCCGGCGCAGCGCGCCGGGCGGCTGGGCCCGTTGGCGCTCCCCGAAACGGCCGCCGGGCTGCCGAGCCGGATCCAGGACGGCTTCCTGGAGCAGATCCGGCGGCTTCCCGAAGCCACCCAGGTGGTGCTGCTGGTCGCCGCCGCCGACGACACAGGGGATCTCGCCGTGGTGCTGCAGGCCGCGCAGCCGCTCGGTGGGGCGGTGGAGGACCTCGAACCCGCCGAACGCTCCGGGTTCGTGCTCCTGTCCGGGGCAGTGCTCCGCTTCCGGCATCCGCTGGTGCGGTACGCCGCCTACCGGGGCGCCCCGCTCGCCCGGCGCATCGCCGCGCACCGGGCGCTGGCGCAGGCGCTGGGCGCCGCCGGCCAGGCTCACCGGCGGGCCTGGCATCTGGCCGCCGCGTCGACGGGCCCGGACGAGCGGGTCGCCGAGGAGCTGGAACGGGTCGCCGAGTGGGCCGGGAGCCGGCAGGCGATGGCGTCCGCGTCAGCCGCCTACGAGCGCGCCGCCCAGCTCACCGCGGATCCACACCTGCGTGCGCGCCGGCTGGTCTGCGCGGCGCGGAAGGCCGGCGATGCCGGACAGGACGAGCGGTGCGGCGCGCTGACCGACCAGGTGCCGCTGCCGCTGGAGGACCCGGGCGTGGCGGCGAACTTCGCGCGCGCCCGGGCGGTGGTGGAGTTGGGCTACCGCAGGCCCGAGACGTCCGCCCGGATCCTCCTCGACAGCGCGGAGGTGACCGGCGCCGGCCGTCCGGACACGATGGCGTCGCTGCTGACCGACGCCGTCCACGCGGCGTTCTGCGCGGGGGACGCCACGCTGATCGAGGAGATCGCGTCCCGCGCCCCGCATCTGCCGGTACTGGCCGTGCCCGCCCGGCTGTTCGGCGGTGACGTGCCCGGCGCCCTCGACGCGCTCGACGCGTTGCGCGCGCTCGGGAAGAGCGGCCAGGACCCTGCCGGCGGCGTCATGGACCGGCTGATGACCGGGATCTACTCCCGGCTGACCGGCGACCACGAGGCCGCACGGGAGGCCGCCGCGGGAGCGGTGGCCCACTGCCGCGGCGAGGGCATCAGCGGGTGGCTGCCCACCACCCTCCACCTGCTGGCCCAGACGGAACTGGCCCTCGGCCGCCATGACGAGGCGTCCGCGCACGCCGCCGAAGGGCTCCAGCTCGCCGAGTACTACGACCTGGCCCACCGGGCCGCCCATCTGCGCGCCGCCCTGGCGATGCTGGCGGGCGTCCGGGGGCAGGAGGAGCAGGGCCGCGCCCTGGCCGGCGAAGCCCTGGAGTACACGCGACCGCGCGGGGTGGGACGGGGTACGGCGGACGCCCTGTGGGCGCTGGGCGTGCTCGAACTCGGCCTGGGCCGGCCCGAGGCGGCCCTGGAACCCCTGGAGTCGGCGCTGCGCGATGCGGCCCATCCGCTGCTCTGCCTGCCTCTGCTGGCGGACCTCGTCGAGGCGGCGGGACGCGCCGGCCGCCCGGAGCGGGCGGCGCAGCCGGCACGGCTGCTCGGGGCATGGGCCGCCGCACTCGGACAGCCCGCCCTCTCCGCCCTGGCCCACCGCTGCCAGGCACTGACCAGCTCCGACGCCGCGGCCGAGGAGCACTTCACCGCGGCGCTGGCCCTGCACGACGGCGGCAGCGACTACGACCGGGCCCGCACGGCGCTGCTCTACGGGGAATGGCTGCGCCGCCTGCGGCGCCAGATCGACGCCAGGGACCAACTGCGCGCCGCGCTGGAGGCCTTCGATCGGCTCGGCGCACAGCCCTGGGCCGGCCGCGCCCGGCAGGAGCTGGGAGCAGCGGGCGGCGAGACCGGGCTGACCGCCCGCGAGGACGGGCCGATCAGCCTGCTGAGCCCGCAGGAACGCGAAGTCGTCCGGCTGGCGGCATCCGGTGCGAGCAACCGGGAGATCGCCGCCCAGTTGTTCCTGAGCCCCCGCACGGTCGGGCATCACCTGTACCGCGCCTTCCCCAAGCTGGGCGTCAGCTCGCGCACCGAACTCGCCACGCTGCTGGCTTCATGAGGCCGCGGTCTGCGGCGCCGGTGCGGTTGCCGGCACCGCGTAGATCATCCGGGTCTGGGCGGTCCGGTAGCCGGCCCGGGCGAAGGCGGCGGCCATCGGGGCGTTGTCGGTGTCGGTGGTGGCCGTGATCAGTTCGGCGCCCGCCTCCACCTGCACCCGGGTGATCTCGGCGAGCACGTCGTCGACGTACCCCTGTCCGCGCAGCTCGGGGACGACGCCCAGGTAGCCGACGTTGCGGCTGTAGGGCGTGGCGGACGGCAGGGCCAGCCCGGCCACCTGCCCGTCGGGAGTGCGGGCCAGGCGCCACCACGAGCGCTCGCCCGGGCAGCTGAGGTAGAAGTCCATCTCCTCGCGGGCGGTGGCCTCGGCTCCCATGGCCACCAGGTTCCGGCGCGTCTCGCCGTCCAGGCTGCCCACCGCGATCCGTCGGAAGACGTCGAGGAACTCCTCGTCCGAGCCCTCGGTGAAGGTGAGGCGCCCGCCGGAGGCCGGGAGCCCGGCGTCGGGGGTCCACTCCAGGCGCAGCCGTTCCACCTCGGCGGTGAGCCCGGCCGCCCGTGCGGCCTCCTGCCGCCAGTCCAGGGCGGCGACGACGTCCGGGTCCTCGCGCCAGCCGTTCGGAAGTGTCAGGTTGTACAGCGGGGGCTTGGTCGCGCCCTGCTCGGCGAAGGCCCGCAGGCCCGCGGTGATCAGCCCGGCAGCGACCGCCGCGCGGTCGACGACCGAGGGGTCGACGTGCAGGCAGTCCAGTGCGACCGGGTACTCGCTGGATGCCTGTCCCCACCACAGGGCGCGGGCCACGACCCGGCCGCCGTCCTCGGCGATCCAGGTCCACTCGGGCCTGTACATGCCCTCCGCCAGTTCTTCGAGGTAGCGGTCGGCGGGAATCCAGCTGATGGGCTCGTCGACCGTCACGGCGGTGACGAGGTCGAGGTCGGTTTCGGTCGTGGAACGGAACAGCATGGGTGTGCTCATTTCTGGTGCGTTGATCAGTTCGTCGATCTCTCCGAGCAGCCGGCCTGCCAGGCTTGACGTCGCGGACGAATGCCACCGGGTCTGTGGAGACATTAGGTCGGCCGCTACCTGACGGGCATCAGTCATCCCGACGTAACGTCACCGGTCATCGGCCTGCCGGGCATCGGTCGGCGCGGACGTGGCAGTGGGGTTCGGGCAGCCAGTCGCAGGCCGGGTCGTATTCCAGCCAGCGGCTGCGCCCGGCTTCCGCGGCGAAAGCGCCTACGAGTGCGTCGAGCCGGGAGTGCCCGCCGTTGCCGCGCCACAGCAGCGACCAGGCGTACAGCGGCGTCGGGTCCACCAGCGGAACGCTCCGGATGCCGGGAGTCCGCGGGAGCGGTCCGTCGGCCGGCATCAGCGCGAAGCGGCGGGCGTCCGCGGACAGGCCGGCGAGGAAGTGGTCCGGTCCCAGGTTGGGGCCCTCGGCGCGGTCGCCGACGCCGAACCGCTCGGCGAAGCGGTGCAGGAAGTCGAGCCGGCCCAGCGTGCCGGGGGTCCACAGCACGCTGTCCCGCAGCTGACCGGGCCGGAGCGCGGCCTCTCCCGCCAGGGGGTGGTCCGTGCCGAGGATGACGTCCACCGGCTCCAGCCGCACCAGGCGGTGTGTCAGCCCCGCGGGCACGGGCGGGTGCACCCGCCCGAACGCGGCGTCGATGTCCCCGTGCAGCAGCGCGGCAGCCGCCGACGGCAGGTCGCGGCCGTGTCCCAGCTCCATAGGCGGCGCACCGGTGCGCGCCGCCACCTGGGCCAGCGTCCGCATCGGCGCGTACAAGTGGCCCCATACGTCGACCCGTAGCGGCCGGGGTTCGTCCCGTACGGCGGCCACGGCCTGGTCGGCGGCGGCCAGGGTCTGCCGGGCCGGTTCCAGGAAGCGGTGCCCGGCGACGGTGAGCCGCACGCCGTGGGCGCCGCGGTGGAACATCTCGGCGCCGAGTCCGGACTCCAGGCGGGCGATCCTCTTGGACAGGGCCTGCTGGGAGATCGACAGGGTCTCGGCCGCGCGTCCGAAGTGCAGTTCCTGTGCGGCGAGCACGAAGGCGCGCACCTGCGCCAGGTCGAGATCCACGCCCCTCACCTTAGGCGACAACCATTGGTTGTCGCCTTGTCCCGTGGGTTGTTGGACCGCTCGGCGCCGCGGCCGCTTCCATGATCCGCATGCAGAGACTGATTCCCACAGGAGATCCGGCACGTCCGGTGGAGTTCGCCGACGATGCCCAGCCCGTCCCGGCGGCCGACGAGGCGCTGGTCAGGGTCGAGGCGTTCGCGCCGAACCGCGGCGAAACGTTCTTGCTGGAGAGGCCGAGGCCGGGACTGGTTCCCGGCAAGGACGTGGCGGGGCTCGTGGTGCAGGCGGCGGCCGACGGGTCGGGGCCGTCGATCGGCACCCGGGTCGTGGGCCATCCGGCCAAGGGCGGCTGGGCCGAGTACGTCGCCGTGCCCACGCACTCGCTCGCCGTACTGCCCGACGGCATCGACTCCGTCCAGGCCGCGGCCCTGCCGCTGGCCGGGATCACGGCGCTGCGGCTGCTGCGCACGGCCGGCAGCGTGACCGGCAGGCGCGTCCTGCTGACCGGCGCGTCGGGCGGAGTCGGTCACTACGTCACCGAACTCGCCGCCGCCGCGGGCGCGGACGTCACCGCGGTGACCGCCACGGCCTCGCGCGGCGAAAGGCTGCTCGCACTGGGCGCGGCAGCGGTCGTGCACGATGTCGCCGAGGCGCGGGGCCCGTTCGACCTGGTGCTGGAGTCCACCGGCGGCGCCGTCCTGCCGCTCGCGCTGGCCAAGCTGGCCGCCGGCGGCACACTGATCTGGTTCGGCCAGGCCAGCCGTACTCCGGTGACGCTGAACTTCTTCGACTTCTTCGCCGGTCCGGAAGGCGGCTCGATCCGGCACTTCCACTACGCCGGAGCTCCGTACGGCGGGGATCTGGCCACCCTGGTGCGCCTGGTGGGCCTCGGACGGCTGCACCCGGAGATCGGCCGGGTCGGCGACTGGGGGCAGACGGCCCGGATCCTCGTCGATCTGCGGGAGCGCCGGATCCGCGGCAAGGCCGTCCTGACCACGGGAGCCGCACGATGAGCGCCGCGGTCTTCGCCACGGACTTCGTCGCCGCCCGGCTGACCCGGGCCACCGGGGCCGGGCTCGATCCCCACGCGTAGCTGCGCGTCGCGGGCGAGCCGGCCTCCGTCGACGGCTGGAGCGAGCCGCGCAGGCGGCGCCAGGGTGGCGAAGTGGAACCAGCGCGCCGCCGCCTGGTGGTACTCGCCGGCCGCGACCGGTGAGACCGCCAGCCGGGCGCGGGGTGCACCGCGTCGGCCTCGTCGGGCTCAGCCTGGGCGGCTACCACGTCGCGCGGAGCGCCGCGATGCGAACCCGCGTGGCGGCCGCCGCAACCGTGAGCGGCCCCTTCCGGCTCGACCGGGACGCCGTGCCTCCCCTGGTGCGGGACCTCGTCATCCGGCGCGCCAAAGGAGCCGAAGCGGCACGCGACTTCGTCGGCCAGGTCGACCTGAGGGACTCTCTCCCGGTGTCACTCCGGATCGTTCCGGATGCCTTACCCGGCGCTCCCGCCACTACCTTGTCGACGGCGTCCGCCAGAACGACCAGCCCGGAGCCCGGGGAGCAGCGATGCCGACGACCGCCACCACCGGCCGGCCAACCACCGCCGCCGCCGCCGCCAACGTGCTCCGGCATCAGGAGCGCAAGCTGCTCCACGCGGTCGGCTGCGGTCTGCGGGACGACGAGATCGCCGCCGCCCTGGCCATCCCCGAGGATGCCGTGGCCGGAACCCTCGCGCGGATCCTCGTGAAACTCGGGCTGCGCGACCGGGCCGCCGCCATCGTCCACGCCTTCGACTGCGGCCTGGTCGTCCCCGGCCGCGGCCCCCGCACGCAGGCGGGGAGCCCGGTGGCGCGGACCGCCGCCGCCGTCCGAGCGGCCCGTCCGAAGGTGCAGATCTCCGTGCTCGGACCGCTGCGGGCATGGCAGGACGGGCGGCCCCTGAACCTGGGGCATCTGCGCCAGCAAGCCGTACTGGCGGCGCTGGCGCTGCGCGCGGGGCGGACGGTCAGCCAGCGGGAACTGCTCGACGGCGTATGGGGGATGGAGCCGCCGGTCACGAACGTGGTGCCGGTGTACGTCTACCGATTACGCAAGACCCTGCGCATCGGGGACAGCCCGGATTCGGTGATCGAGCACAACCGGTGTGGCTACCGGCTGGTCTCCGGCGCGGTCGAAGTGGACGTGGCGCGCATGGAGAAACTGGTCGCCGACATGGCTGCGGCCGATCGGGCGGGCGAACCCACCGAGGCGCTCCGCCTGTGTTCTCAGGCGCTGGACCTGTTTCGCGGGGAACTTCTGGCCGGCCTGCCCGGACCGCTCGCCGAACTGGAGCGGCTGCGGCTCACCGAGCGCAGGATCGCCCTCGCGCAGCGGAAGTTGGAGTGGCAGCTGCGGCTGGGCCAGCACTCCGAAGCGATCGCCGAGCTGTTCGCCTTGTCCACGGCGCACCCCCTGAACGAGCCGGTGGCCGCGATGCTGATGCGCGCCCTGTACCGTCACGGCCGGCAGGCCGACGCACTGACCGTCTTCGACCGCGCCCGCCGCCGTCTGACCGACGACCTGGGGGTACCTCCGAGCCGGATGCTGCGGCGGACGTACCAGATGATTCTGCGCGGGGACGAAGCCGGCCTCGGCCTCACCAGGACCGCGCAGTGACGCGAGTACGGGCATGTCGGCCGGGCCGCACAACCGGATCACCACCTGTCAGCGGCCGGTTGCCGTTCTCGGCCGTTGACAGATGGTGAACGCATTCGGCTACGCGCCCAGCCGACGGGCTTTCGCGGCTACCAGGGGTACCAGGCGCCGTTGTACCACTGCTCGCTGGCGCCGTCGTTGTGGTGATCCATGTTGAAGTCTTCGGGGTAGTTCCTGACGTGGTTGTTCGGGTAGGTCCAGATGCCGGCGGACTCGTCGCAGACGTAGTCCCAGTGGCAGATCGTCTTGACGGGCACGTTGCCGAAGAACCTGTCGGCGCCGGCGAGCGGAGCGCCGATGACACCGCCGAACGGCACGGCTCCGCCGTTGGCTCCGGGAGGGCCCTGGCGCTTGGGGTCCGCGATGAGAATGGCGTTGACGTTGTCGAACGTCTGCCAGTTCTCGGTGACCCAGATGTGCACCACCGCCGCGCCCAGGGAGTACCCGGCCATCTTGACGTGCTGACCCGGGCACGCGGCGCGTTGGTTGCGCACCAGCCGGTTCAGCTCATTGACGCCTGCGCGGGCGCTGGCACCGTTGGGAATCTGGGTGGGGTAGCCAACGTGCTGCTGGATGTTGCCGGAGAAGCCGTCGTTGTTCCAGGAGCTGCCCGTGCCCCCGACGACGATCGTGTAGGTGCCCTCGCACGAAGCCGCCGCTTGTGCCGTGGCCCCCTGTGTCGCCGAAAGCCCGACCGTCATCAGAAGACCGGCCAAAACGGCCGCGATCCTTCGTGTTCGCATTCCATCCTCCGCATGTAGTTGGCCTGCGCGTGTGCTTTCCGATGCGGTACGCGGTCGGCCAAGGTCACCGGACGACAGTGGCAGCGGTCGATGACATCCCGATGAAACGGGCTGTCGCCGGATCGTGGCGCTGCTGGAGCCGTACGGCTGCGAAGGACGCTCAAGGGTGCAGCAGTCGCGTCCAGTCCTGCGGAACCCGGTCGGCCGGTCCCGGCGCAGGCTGGTCCGCCGGGTGGGCACCGGGCTGCGTCAGCTCGGGGCCGGAATCGTACAGTTCGTTGCCGTCGTAGTCCCAGAACCAGTCCTCCCCCGGTTCGAAGCTCTGCACCAAGGGGTGACCGGTGGACTTCCAGTGCGCGGTGGCATGTTGAGCGGGTGAGGAGTCGCAGCAGCCGATGTGGCCGCACTGGGCGCAGCGTCGCAGGTGGAACCACCAGCCGCCCGCCGCGTCGCACTCGACGCAGCCGGTGCCGCTGGGCGGGACGCTCGGGTCGATTCCGTCGATGGCACTCACGCCGGCTCCTCGGTGGTCTCGGTTGCGGTTGCGGTTGCGGTTGCGGTCCCGGTCCCGGTCTCGGTCCCGGATTCCTGGACGGTCAGCGGCAGCAGTACCTGGAAACGGGTGTCGCCCGGCGCGGACTCGACCTGGAGGCTGCCGTGGTGCTTGCTGACGACGATCCGCCAGGAGATGTCCAGGCCGAGACCGGTGCCTTCACCGACCGGCTTGGTGGTGAAGAAGGGGTCGAAGATGCGGCTGCGGATGTCGGCCGGAATGCCGGGCCCGGTGTCGCGGAACTCCACCAGCAGCCGGTCCCCCTCGCGAGCGGTGCGGACCGTGAGCGTGCCGTCGCCACCGGTGCTCCCGATGGCGAAGACCGCGTTGTCGATGAGGTTGGTCCACACCTGGTTGAGCTCCGCCGGGTAGGCGGGTACGTCCGGCACCGAGCGGTCGTAGTCCTTGACCACCCGGACCCGGGGGCCGATCTTGCCGGACAGCATCAGCAGGGTGCTGTCGAGCAGTTCGTGGACGTCGACGACCCGGTGCGGGGCGCGGTCGAGCTGCGAGTACTGCTTGGCCGCGTCCACGAGGTGGGAGATGCGGGTCGTGGAGTCGTCGATCTCGTCCAACAGCAGCTCGGTCTCGACCGTGTAGTTGAGCCAGCCGACGGCTCCCGGCAGGATGTCCTCGGCCACGGTCGCCGCGACCTGCTCCAGCCAGTCCGTGTCCAGTCCGGCCTGCACGAAAGTGGGCGCGATCCGCCAGCCGTCCGGGATGCCGTGGCCGTCCAGCCAGTCGGCCAGTTCGTCTTCCCGGTCGGAAGCCTCCATGGGGCTCAACGTCGGTGCTTTGGCGACGCGTTCGGCGGTGCGGTCCTGAATCTCGATGAGGCCGGCGAGTGCCTCGCGGGAGTAGGGGCCGCGGGCGATGACGGCCAGCTTGTGCCGCATCTTGCCCACCCGTTCCCGCAATGTGGCGGTGGCCCGGACGGCCGCCGCGGCCGGGTTGTTGAGCTCGTGGGTGAGACCGGCGGACAACGATCCCAGGGCCAGCAGCCGTTCACGCTGTCCGATGGCCCGCTGCGTGTTCCTGGAGCCGAAGAACAGCCCCTCCAGCAGGTGCGCGGCCATCGGGAACCACTCCTGCATGATGTCCGCGAACGACTGCGCGGGCAGCACGAAGAAGCGCGTCGGCTCACTCACCCGCATCGAGTTGTTGTACGTCTGCGGCACCCGGTCGCCCAGATAGGCCTGCATGGCCCCCGCGTACACCCCGCGCTGCGAGGTCCGGCTGACCTCCACGTCGTCGCCGCCGACCCGGCGGGACAGGACGACCGTGCCTTCGATCATCACGTAGAAGCAGGTGGCCGGCTCGCCCTCGGTGTACACCGGACCGGCCTCGAAGCGCTCCACCACCCCCTCGCTGCACAGCCGTCCGAGCTGCTGCGGGGAGAGCTTCTCGAAGAGGAACAGCGAGGCGATCTCGTGCGGGCTGCACGGCATGACCTGCCCGCTCACGACTGCTCCAGGTACCGGTGGACGAGCATGACGGCCATGGCTCCCTCTCCGACGGCGGACGCGACGCGCTTCGCGGACCGGGCGCGCGCGTCGCCCGCGACGAACACGCCGGGAATGTTGGTCTCCAGGTGGTAGGGCGGCCGGTCGAGTTCCCATTCGGCCGGCGGTCGCCCGTCCGGTGTGAGGTCCGGCCCGGCCAGGATGAAGCCGTGCTCGTCGCGCAGCACCGTACCGTCCAGCCAGTCGGTCAGCGGAGCCGCGCCGATGAACACGAACGTCCACTGGGCGTCGACGAGTTCGGTCGCGCCGCTGTCCACGTCGCGCAGCGTCAGCTGTTCCAGGTGCCCGTCGCCGTGTGCCGCCTCGACGACGGTCCGGGTGCGTACCGTGATGTTCGCCGTCTCCTCGATCTGCTGGATCAGGTAGTACGACATCGATGCCGTCAAGGACTCGCCGCGCACCAGCATGGTCACCGACTTCGCGCCCCGCGCGAGGTACACCGCCGCCTGCCCGGCGGAGTTGGCGCCGCCCACGATGTACACGTCCTGCTCCAGGCAGGAGGACGCCTCGGTGAGCGAGGAACCGTAATACAGTCCACAGCCGGTCAGGTCTTCGCAGCCCGGTGCCTGGAGCTGCCGGTACGACACGCCGGTGGCCAGGATGACGCTGTGCGCGGCGATCTCCGAGCCGTCGGAGAAACGGACGACGCGTGCCGCTCCGTTGGCCTCCAGCCCGGTGACCTCGCGTGCGGTGAGGATCTCGGCGCCGAACCTGCCGGCCTGGCGGCGGGCGCGTTCGGTGAGCTGTGCGCCCGATACGCCGTCGGGGAAGCCGAGGTAGTTCTCGATGCGGGAGCTCTGCCCGGCCTGCCCGCCGGTCGCCGACCGCTCGATCAGTACGGTCCGCAGTCCCTCGGAGGCTCCGTACACGGCCGCTCCGAGCCCGGCCGGGCCGCCGCCGATCACGACGAGGTCGTAGAAGTCGGAGGCCGGGGTCGTCGCGAGCCCCACGTGGGCGGCGAGGTCGGACGCCTCCGGCTCCACCAGCACGGTGCCCTCCGGAGTGATCACCAGGGGGAGCCGCTGCCCGTCGGCCCCGGCCGCCTCCAGCAGCCGCCGTCCCTCCGGCTCGTCGGAGGAGTACCAGCGGTACGGCACCTGGTTGCGGGCCAGGAACTCCCGAACGTGCGAGGAGCGCGCCGACCACCGGTGCCCGACCACCTTGGTGGCGGGTACCGGCCGGTAGTCGCTGGAGCGCCAGGCCGCGAGCAGGTCGTCCAGGACCGGGTAGAGCTTCTCCTCCGGCGGATCCCACGGCTTGAGCAGATAGTGGTCGAGGTCGACGACGTTGATCGCGTCGATCGCCGCGTTGGTGTCGGCGTACGCGGTCAGCAGCACGCGCCGGGCGCCCGGGTACACGCTCATCGCCTGTTCGAGGAACTCGATGCCGTTCATCTGCGGCATGCGGTAATCGGCGAGGACCACCGCCACCAGGTCACCCCGCAGCTTCAGCTCGTGCAGCGCCTCCAGCGCGGACTCGCCGGACTCGGCGCGCACGATCCGGTACGAGGCGCCGTAGCGGCGCCGCAGGTCACGGGCGATGGCACGGGAGACTCCCGGGTCGTCGTCCACGGTCAGGATGACGGTCCGCGCTGTTTCGGCGACCTCTGGCATACGTCTCCCGCCCCGAGCGGCCTGGACTGGCGGCACAGCGAGCGGCCTGCGCCGGTTCCCGTCATCGTATGTTCGATCGGCCGGGTTCGCCTCGGTCGACGCGACGGACCGGCGGCCGGGCACCCGGGGCCGGTGATCAGAGCGGGGTGGCTTCGTGGACCTGGTTGAGGTGGATGAGGATGTCGTAGGCCTGGCTGATCGCGAGGGTGGGGAGCGGGTCGTTCTTGAAGGACGAACCGGCCTCGTAGACGGGGCGGGGTGTGTTCAGCCAGGTGCGGGCCGCCGCCGGCAGCGTGCGCAGGTCGAGGTAGTAATCACGGTGGCGGACCCGGTCGAGGGTGTACTCCTGCATGTCGGGGGTGGCCGGAGGGACGGTGACCTTGCCCCAGGCCCCGCCGAGGGTGGTCGCGGTGAGGAATGACCCGCGGTCGAAGGTGAAGCCGATCGCGGCATAGTCCCGGCCGAGGGCGTTGCGCAGGAAGACGCCCTGGGTCGTCGGGTACATCACGGGGTCGCTGGACAGATAGCCCACGTGGCCGTTGTGCGCCGACAGCAGCATCTTGTGGCCGGTGCGGCGCTGCCACCAGGCGGTGTTGTCGGCCATGACCCGGTCGCGAAGGTGCTCCGCGGCGGACACCGACGCCGGATCGGACAGGTCGAGGGACGCGAAGGCGAACGTCTGGGCGATGTTGCGGGCGTGCTGTTCGGCCCACTCGTAGGCCTCACCGCCGGTGCCCTTGTCGGCGGTGACCAGGTCGAGTGCCCGCTGGGCGGTGGTGGCGTTTTGGCGTCGTTCGGCGAGGGGCTTGCGCAGGTAGACGAAGACGTCGTCGAGGGGGCGCAGGCCCGCATAGAGCTCTTCGAGGCGCGGAAGGTCCTGGGGGTGGTTCGCGCGGACGTGGGAGGTGACCCGGTCGAAGACGGCGTCGCCGAGCTTGGGCGCTCCGACGTCGTTGCCCATGAAGTGGACCTTCCGGTCGGGGTGCCGGTCGTTGTGCCGCCGCATCCAGGCGATGAGGCTGACGAACTCCTCGCGTTCCCAGGGGGATCCGGTCAGTGTCTCCTTGGCGATCTGCCGGGCGTCGCCGGCTCCGCCCTGGAGGTACTCGTTGATCCGCAGGCCGGCCGTCCAGCTCATCTCCAGGGCGAAGGTGGTGAAGCCCTTCTCCTCGACGAGGTGACGCAATACGCGTTCCTTCATGGCGAAGAACTCGTGCGAGCCGTGGGTGGCTTCTCCCAGTCCGACCACCTTGGCATCGCCGATCATGGCCGCCAGCGCCCGCAGGTCGGTGGTGGCGCCGCCGGGTTCCGTCGACCGCAGGGGGTGGGCGGCGCGCTCCAGCGCGCGGAGCGCGTCGGCCTGCCGGCCACCGTCCGTCGCCGTGGTGGCGGGTGAGGCGGAGGCTGCCGGGGCCAGCAGGGCGGTGGCAGCGAGCCCGGCCGTTGCTGCGAGCAGCCCCCGTCGGCCGATCGCCTGCTTGTGCGCGGTCATGCTGATCACTCCTCGTTTCGGTGTTCCACTGGGGCGAAACGATCATGACCTGGGGCGGGAGGGTGCCGCGCTGGGGCTCTCCTCCGACTTGACCGGGGGAAAACCCCAGTCAGCGGCCTCCGCGGGCGTTGAGCCGGGCCGCCTGGCGCGTCAGGTGGTCGCGCTCGGCGAGGTTGGGTGCCTTCCGGGCCGCCTCGACGTACAGGCGGGCCGCCGTCGCCAGGTCGCCGTCGCGCTCGTGGAGGTACGCCGCCACCGCGGCGTGGCGGGGCAGTGAGTCGTCCAGCGTCCCGAGCGCCGCCAGCCCGGCGCGCGGCCCGTCGGCCTCGCCGACCGCCACGGCGCGGTTGAGCCGGACGACCGGGCTGTCGGTCAGGCGCACGAGCTCGTCGTACCACTCGACGATCTGCACCCAGTCGGTCTCCTCTGCCCGGGGCGCGTCGCCGTGGAGTGCCGCGATCGCGGCCTGGGCCTGGAACTCGCCCAGCCGGTCGCGGGCGAGGGCCGCCTGCAGGATCTGGACGCCTTCGGCGATCGACGCGGTGTCCCACCGGTTGCGGTCCTGTTCGGCGAGCGGTACGAGGCTGCCGTCGGGCGCGGTCCGGGCGGCGCGCCGGGCGTGGTGGAGCAGCATGAGGGCGAGCAGCCCCGCCACCTCGGGGTGGTCGACCCGGGCCGCGAGCTGCCGGGTGAGCCGGATGGCCTCGGCGGCGAGGTCGACGTCGCCGGAGTAGCCCTCGTTGAAGACCAGGTAGAGGACGCGCAGCACGGTGGCGACGTCGCCGGGCGTCTCGAACCGTACGTGGGAGACGGTGCGCTTGGCCCGGCTGATGCGCTGCGCCATGGTCGCCTCGGGCACCAGGTAGGCCTGGGCGATCTGACGGGTGGTCAGCCCGCCGACGGCGCGCAGTGTGAGCGCGACCGCGGACGACGGCGTGAGTGACGGGTGGGCGCACAGGAAGTAGAGCTGGAGCGTGTCGTCCACCGCGGGCGTGGGCCCGGGCGCCGGCTCCTCGTCGACGATGTCCTCACGCCGGCGGCGGGCGGTGTCCGCCCGGGTCGCGTCGAGGAACCGGCGCCAGGCCACGGTGACCAGCCAGCCCTTGGGGTCCCGTGGCGGGTCGGCCGGCCAGACGCGGACCGCCTCGACCAGTGCGTCCTGTACGGCGTCCTCGGCCGCCGCGAAGTCGGCTCCGCGGCGGACGAGGATCCCGAGCACGCTCGGCGTGAGGCTCCGGAGCAGGGCCTCGTTCATCGATGAGGACACTCCGTGATGGTGGGCGACGCGGCCAGGAACGGGCGCACCTCGAGCCACTCGTGGATCGGCTTCCCGCCCGCCCCGGGGGCCGCGGACAGGTCGCCTGCCAGCTCGACGGCGCGCTCGTAGCTGTCGACGTCGATCACCATCCAGCCGGCGATGAGGTCCTTGGTCTCGGCGAACGGGCCGTCGGTGACCGGGGGGCGGCCCTCGCCGTCGTACCGGACCCACGCCCCCTGGGGGGCGAGCGCCTGACCGTCGACGAACTCGCCGCTCTTCTCGAGCCGGGCCGCGAAGTCGTTCATGTACTGCACGTGCGCCGAGATCTCCTGCGGCGTCCACTGGTCCATGGGTACGTCGTTGACCGCAGCCGGGGCGCCGCGGTAGTGCTTGAGCAGCAGGTACTTGGCCATCGTGATTCTCCTCGTGCGGGTGCGACCCATTCTGGCCGCCTTCACTGCAGGGACGGAGCCAGGCACGGATTCTCGACATCGCCGCCCGAATTCTTTTGGTTCTCGTATGTGCAGGGGTGGGGGGGGGCGGGGGGGGGGCCCGGCGCCCCCCACCCCCCCCCGCACGCGGGGGGGGTGGCCGGCCCGCCCCGAGGACCGGGGAATAAA